>CAZIZB010000039.1:0-6432 GCA_964543635.1 uncultured Opitutales bacterium
ACGAGCTTTAGAATCTAAACCTAGCCAATCCTGGAAAGGAATAAGGACATGTTGTGTAGTACGATGCTTAAAAATCCAACGAATTAATTCTCGACTTACCGTTTCTTCTGTTAAGGTTTCAACAGATAAAATGTTGGCAACACGTTCTTGATCCAATGGACTCAATGTTTTAAACCAACCACGAGTCGTATCATTATCGTGCGTTCCGGTATAAATAACTTGCTTTTCCTGCCACGCTTCGGGCAAATAAGGATTGTTTTCTCCCGAAAAAGCAAACTGTGCAATTGCCATGCCGGGTAAATCTGAGGTTTTTAAAAAGGCTTTTACAGCTTCATGTAAGTCACCTAAATCTTCCAGGATAAAAGGCCTAGAGGGCCAATTTTGCTTTAATTTATTTAAAAAATGATTCTTGGGGCCTGGCTTCCATTCACCCTGTCGTGCAGTTTTAGCGCTTTGTGGAACCGCCCAATAATCAAATAAGGCACGTGCATGATCTATACGCAACACATCAAACCATTCGAATTGTTTTCTTATACGCTGCATCCACCAAGCAAATTGTGTACGCTTATGTTCCGGCCAACGATAAAGCGGATTTCCCCACAATTGCCCTTCTGCAGAAAAATAATCTGGTGGTACCCCGGCAACACTTTTGGGGCAATCTATCTTTTTATTCCACTGAAACAAACTGCGATCAGCCCAAACCGTCGCATTATCTAAGCCAACGTAAATCGGCAAGTCACCAATAATCGTAATTCCGCTTTTTTTAGCATAACAACGAATTTTATGCCACTGCTCGTGCAACAACCACTGCAAAAATGCGAAAAAATCAACCCATTTATGGTAATCTCTACGATAGCTTTGTACGGTTTCTGCAGAGTAACTACGATATTCTTCAGGCCATTCCCACCAAGGTTTTTGGAAAAACTTTGCTTTTAATGCACAAAAAGTAGAAAAAACAGCCAAAGCTTCCCCTTCTTTATCCTTAAAAGCTTCAAATTTGCCCTTTACCTTCGACTGCTTAAAAGCCTCATAAGCTTTCAAGAACAAGGGCATAAGTTGTTGTTCAACGGCAAGATAATCGACTTGGTCTTGGGGTAATGTTTGAGCTATTTTTTCCCAATCTGCTTTCGAAATCCAATTACGTCGATATAAATCCTCTACATCTAAAAATAAAGGATTGAGGGCAAAATCAGAAAGGGTTTGATAAGGAGAAGCGCCAAAACCTGTAGGTCCTAAGGGACATACTTGCCAAGCATTCATTCCGGCCGCTTTAAGCGTATCTATCCACCGTATGGCATCTTTTCCAAAACAACCAATACCTTGACTACTCGGTAATGAAAAAATTGGCAATAAAACTCCCGTATATGGCTTCATCATGCTTTTATTTTATAAAACGACGGAGTATTTGTCAATGACTCTCAATCTTGCCGAATTTTAGAAATGCCAAGCGGGACATGGGTTTGTTGAATAAAGGTTTTTACAACAGACCATGCCTTTTCTTTGTAGATAAAACTCGTCCAACCTCTTTTGTCAGAAATGCTATAAAAGGTGTTTTTTCCAGGCGAATTTCCCAGGCATAAAGCTTTAAAAGAGTAAGTTTCTTGCCGATTTTTTTCTATCGAAAAACGCAATTGTGACGCAATTGGCTTTATGCGACGGCAGGGCCAACTAAGTTTTTTCTCTTTTTGAGGCTCTTCGGTTTTAAATTGCCAATCCTTAACGCCTAAATTGCATGTTTCTTGGACAATTTCACGTCTAAAATTCGTTAATAATTCTGATGTATGTGGCAACAAAAGTGGCTTTAATTCAGAAAAATTCAAAGAAGTTTGTAAACATAAAGGCCTATCATCCCAAAGATATCCAGCATTCTGCAAATTCACATTATAGCTTAACCAAGCTTTTTTTTCAGGAAATAACAAAAGTGGCAACTCATGTTCGAAAGGATTTTTCAAAAAGCTGTTAACTACGCAAAAAATAAGAATCAAAAAAAGCAACACTCTAAAAATTTTCATTGCGTTGCAACAGCCAATTGTACGGATTTATAGCCATGAAAATGCGCTTGTTCAAACAATTTTAGCACCTTTTCCCAGGCAATATGTTTATCAATAATCAACCAAAGCACTTCTTCAGTATCTAGCGAACCAGAAAATAAATCTTCCAAATGTTCAAAATCATAAACCTTGCGTTCGAAAAAAATAAATCCGCGCGCATCAACGATAATTGCGTGATTTAAAGGGTAAGATGTTTGTAAAGCAACTGAAGTCGTAGCTGTTGGCAATTGCAACTGAATACCTGGAGGACACAACCATTTTGAACTTAAAAGCAATACTCCAAAGACCAACACCAATAAATTACAATACGGTACCCATTGAAGCGGAAAAGTAGTCTTTTCAGCCAAGATTTCTTGCGAAAGTAATCCCAAACGCTCAAAGGAATTAGTCGCTTTCATTAGATTTTTGTGGTGTTCGACTTAAAAAAATTACGATTTCATTCACCGACCATTCCATATCAAAAATAAGAGCCCGCAAGCGCCCTTTTAAGAAATGATAAGCCAAATAAAATAAAAACATCTCAATAAAACCTATCAATGTTACCGATAAAGCTGAGGTAATATAAGGCGAAAAACTTGTTAAAGACGTATAAGCCTGCAAAGCTCCCAAGTTCCAAAAACCTTTTAACAAATAAAAAACAGAGCCAATCAATCCAACAACTGGCGCTAATTGAGCCATAAAACGCAACGATTCAATCCGTTTTCGCAGCAAAGGCAGCTCCAAAAGCGCGTTGCGACGTAATTCATCAAGAATAAAATTTTGGGATTCTGATGCATGAATAAGAGCAATTTTCATAAGACGAGCTACGGAACCAGGCGTTTCCTCACACAAGGTAATTGCTTCCATACGACGTCCTTTTTTTAACAATGTTTGAAGCCCAGTAAGAAAATTTTCCGGCCGAATTTGTCCTTTATGCAGAAACAAAGCTCTTTCTAAAAAAAAAACAATACCCACAACCAACAAAATACCAAACGGATAAACAAACCACTCAATGCTGGAAATAATTTGTGCCATATTAACGTTTTACTTGGGCAGATGGAGTATGATGCACAACTTTTCCAAAACAAAAATCAGCCCAGTTACTAGGTGTTTCCTGTCCAGAATGAATGAAATCAATACGCTTCTGTGCTTTTTCAGAAATTTTTGTAAAAGGCGCTAGCAATTGAGCTTCATTATAAAACACAAGCGCACCTTCGGGATAATGCCGGCGATACAAAAAATAATCCCCTAAAACCAAACGACTTTCCCCATAGAAGGCACGTATTTCTTGAAGTTTTTGGCGAGCTAAAGCAATTTTATCCTGCAAACGTTCATCCTGCGAATAGATCTGCAAAAAATCTTCGTAACAATGAATAGCATTACGCGTCATACCTTGGTCATTATGTGGACCATTCACAAAAGAAAAATAAATTTCACCCTGCAACAAATAGGCATCTGGAACACAAGAATGTGCAGGATAGTTCTCGATAAGCTGATCTAATGCGGCAATTGCTTTAGCCTTATTTCCGCTATCACGCTCCAATTGAGCAATCAAAAACAATGCTCTTGCAGCTTTTTCAGAATGCGGAGCCATTGTTACGATATGCTGAAAACAATCAACAGCTTCTGTAGCGTCTTTAAAAAACGACAAAAAACGCAAACGACTTTGTCGATTGTAACGCTTCATAATTCGACAAGCTAAATCAAATTCCTCCTCAACCACCTGTCCATAATTACGATAATTAACATAATTTTTCGTCACAAACTTGAACTTTTCAAAAGCTTGTTCAATCTTTCCTAACTTACGCAATTCTTGCCCCCAACAAAAGAAAGCTTCAGGAGCAATCGTAGTTTCGAGGTACTGCGAACCAATTATTTTAAACTGTTTAAAAGCTCTTTCCGTTTTGCCCTGCTTTAAATACCGTTGTGCCTCTTGAAAATAATGCCATGCTTGAGCATCACGTTCAGGAGATTTTTGCGCAATTTGAGAAGGGGGAATATCATTACGTATGGTATGAAAACAGCCCCCTAAAACGAGCAAAAATACAAAAAATAAGTTCTTTAAACCTTTCATTATGCGTATTTTATTAAACTGGCTCCCCATGTCAAGCCTCCTCCAAAGGCAACTAAAACAATGTAATCGCCTTTTTTGAAACAGTTTTGTTCATCTGCTTGCGCAAAAGCAATCGGAATAGAGGCTGCAGACGTATTTCCTGTTTTATCTAAATTACAAAAAATACGCTCCATAGGCACTTCCAAAGTTTGAGCTAAAGACTGAATAATACGCAAATTTGCTTGATGAGGTACCAGCCAAGCAATGTCTGCATGGGTCAAATTGTTTCGCTCAAGCAAATCTTCAACCGACTTAGCCATTAGCCGAACAGCCATTTTAAACAACTCTTTTCCGTTCATCGAAATCGTGTGTAAATGAGCTTGCACGGTATCGATAGATGCGGGCAAACGAGACCCTCCAGCCGGTAAACAAAGTACTTCTGCGTGCGCTCCATCAGCCCCCAAGGTTTGATCTAAAATACCGATATTTGGCTCTTCGGTACGTTCTAAAACAAATGCTCCAGCGCCATCCCCAAACAAAACGCAAGTACCTCGATCTTCCCAATTAACAATAGAAGATATTTTTTCTGCACCGACCACCAAAATACGCTTATAATGTGGACATCTGAGCAAATTACGTCCCACTTCTAAAGCATATAAAAATCCGGAACAAGCTGCATTTATATCAAAACTTAAAACATTACGTAATCCCAATTTGGCTTGTACTAAAGCGGCCGTTGAAGGGAATAACATGTCTGGCGTTACGGTTGCGACAATCAAAGCATCTATCGATTCAGGATCACATTGCGCATTTTTTAATGAAGCTTGCGCTGCACGATAAGCTAAATCCGAAGTTGCTTCTTCTTTAGCCGCAATATGACGCTCCGAAATACCAGTTCGCGTACGAATCCATTCATCTGAAGTATCTACGATTTTTGACAAATCATCATTCGTCAATCGTTTTTCTGGAAGATAATAGCCAACACCTTTAATTAAAATAGAATTGTCTTTCATATTATCCCTTTTCATCTAAATTTAATAGTGAATTTGCCGTTTCAATGGCCGAGGAAATTGCTTGTAAATCATAAAGTTCTAAGCAATTTAAACTCATATTTAATGCACTTGCAATCGCTTCTGCTTTGCTGGATCCATGCGACTTAAATACCCAACCGTTGAGTCCCAACAACGGTGCTCCACTAAATTTGTCTGGAGAAAATTGCTTACGCATGCTTTTGAATACACCCGAAGCTAAAGTTGCGCCTAATTTTCTCAAATAGGTACGCTCAAATTCTTGCTTTAAAAACTCTTTTAGATTTAAGAATAGAGATTCGCAGGTCTTTAGCAAAATATTGCCAACAAATCCTCCACAAACGACCACATCCACACAATCTTCAAACAAGTCAAAGCCTTCAATTAAACCACTATAATTTAAGTATTCACCGTTTAACTGCTTCAAGCAATCATGTGTTTGTTGCACCAATTCGTTTCCTTTGCCTTCTTCCGTTCCAATCGTCAACAATCCTACCCTTGGCGCTTTTTTACCTAAAACAGCTTTTGCAAAATAAGCCCCCAAAATGGCATTATGTACCAAATGCTTTATAGTAGAATTTGGATTGGCACCTACATCAATGAGTACAAACTGGTGGGTTCTTGTAGGAATAACACTTGCCAAAGCCGGACGTTCGACCCCTGGAATGGTACGCAATTTCAAAGTACTTCCAGCCATCAAACTACCTGTGTTTCCGCAGCTTAAAACCGATTGTGCTGCACCTTGCTTCACCAAATCAATGGCACGAAACATCGAAGCATCCTTCTTTTGTTTAAGCGTCTGCAAGGGTTTTTCATCCATCGCAATCACTTGAGAAGCATGTACAACTTCAATAAGCGATTTCCTGTTTAAATCTTCTGCTTGTACAATAGGATTTAAGGTGCTTTCATCTCCTACAAGAAATAACTTTCCAATTCGATGTGCATTTGTTTCTAAAGCCAAGCGTACCCCCGCAATGATTTGTTGAGGCCCAAAATCAGCCCCCATCACATCAACTGCTAATTTAGGCAGCTGCTTCTGCTTACTTGGCAAAGAAACTTGCATGGAAGGTTATAACTCGACTTCAAGCACTTGGCGATCGCGATACATACCTGTAACCGGATTAACGCGATGACGCATTACCAAATTACCTTCGGCATCTTTCATAAGTGCAGGCATTTTAAAATTGTGAGCTCCACGCCGTAAACGACTGCGCATTTTTGATTGTTTTCTCTTTGGTTGTCCCATAATTATGAACTCTGTTAAATAATAACTAGTAGTAAACCATTGCCTGCTCTCGCGTCAAGTTTAATTTCGTATAAA
>CAZIZB010000040.1:0-6362 GCA_964543635.1 uncultured Opitutales bacterium
TTTTTTTAATGAAAGTAGGTACAAAAGTAATTGGGTTGTTCGTAGGTGTTTGTGCGAGTTGTTTGCATGCCGATAATGCCTTTCGTAAGTATGTTGAATTAAAAGCTGGCTATTGTGTTCCGCAAAAAAAAGATGGGGTTTCTTACAAAAGCGCACCGCTTTTGAATGGCGAAATTGGTATCAAATACGATAATTGGCGTTTAGGTTTTCAGTTGGGGGTTATACAGTATGAAAATAAAGAAGTGAAAGATGTATCATTAAAGCATCATGCTACGATTTTTAATCATGATGGTGATGATTATCAAAATGCACGTTTCACGGCTTTATCGTCGATGTTGAATGTGTATTATGATTTTAAATTGCAAGATCAGGTTTCGCTCTATGTCGGTGCGGGTTGTGGTTTTGTACGATTCAAGTATCATTTTTATGATAATAATGGATCAAGTATGAATTATAATTTAGTCAAGTATGCATTTGCGGGTCAGGTTATGGCAGGTGTATGCTATGAAATCAATTCCAATTGGGCATTAAGCATGGGTTATCGCTGCATGAAGACGGAAACCGTAACCTTTTCTCATGATGATTTTGCTTTGGGGGCCGATATCAAGTCGCTCAAGACGCCGTATATGCATTCGCTCGAGTTTGGTTTGCGTTATCAATTTTAAGTTTTTACTTTAAATCTAGAAAGGGCCCTGCAGATACTATTTGTGGGGCTTTGATATTTTTGTAGAAGAAGATTGCAAAATTGCAAAGAAGTCGCTTGGATAATGGATTATGAAGAAGACCGGAGTGAGTCCTATACGTGCAGAAAATTATTCCGAATGGTATCAGCAGGTTATTAAGGTCGCTGATTTAGCCGAGCATTCTCCTGTAAGAGGTTGCATGATTTTAAAGCCTTATGGGTACCAAATTTGGGAAAGTTTGCAGCAAACCTTGGATGCGGAATTTAAAGCACTAGGGGTAAAAAATGCGTATTTTCCGCTCTTTATTCCTGTTAGTTTTCTGGAAAAAGAAGCCAAACATGTGGAAGGATTTGCAAAGGAATGTGCTGTCGTTACTCATTCACGTTTGAAAGCCAATGATGAGGGTCGTCTTGTTCCTCAATCGCCTTTAGAAGAGCCGCTAATTGTTCGTCCGACTTCTGAAACCATCATCGGAGAAGCCTTTTCGCGCTGGATTCAATCTTACCGCGATTTACCTCTTTTGATTAATCAATGGGCCAATGTCGTGCGTTGGGAAATGCGTACACGTTTGTTTTTACGTACTTCGGAGTTTTTGTGGCAAGAAGGGCATACGGCTCATGCGACCGAGGCAGAAGCGCGTGAAGAAACTTTGCGTATGTTGGAGGTTTATCGGAAATTAGCTGAGGACGTATTGGCTATTCCCGTGATTGTAGGCGAGAAAACAGCCAGCGAACGTTTCCCAGGTGCGCTTTCTACGTATACCTTAGAGGCCATGATGCAGGATCGAAAAGCTTTGCAGTTGGGAACATCGCACTTTTTAGGACAAAATTTCTCCAAGGCGATGAATATTCAATTTGTAGATGCTGATGGAGAGACAAAGTACGCCTGGACGACTTCTTGGGGGGTTGCAACGCGCCTTATCGGTGCGCTCATTATGACGCATTCCGATGATGATGGTTTGGTTTTACCGCCTCGAATTGCCAATACGCATGCGGTTATTTTGCCGATTATTCACGACGAAACTCAGCGTGCATCGATTGAAGCTTATTGTGAAGAATTAAAACAGCAGTTGTGTGTCCAGAATGCCTTTGGGACTGTTTCTGTAGAGCTTGATAAGCGCGATTTGCGTGGCGGTGAAAAACGTTGGCAATGGATTAAAAAAGGTGCGTGTTGTTTGATTGAAATAGGACCATCGGAAGTTCAAAATCGTACGCTTACGTTTTCTTGGCGTGACGATTTGAAGAAACAAACCGTACAACAAGAGGCTTTTGTTGCTCAATTTGCACAGAATTTGGAACAGATGCAGCAGCGTTTATTCCAAAAAGCTTCTCAGCGCTTACAGGCTTCGCTTAAGCGTATGGAATCGGTAGAGGAATTTTATAAATTCTTTAAACATGAAGGAGGTTTTGCGCTTGCTTATTGGTCAGAAGATCCAGCTGTTGAAGCAAAAATTAAAGAAGAATTAAAGGTGACGGTACGCTGTCTTCCACAATCTTTTGCATCCGAGCGCGGTACTTGTTTGTTTACACAAAAACCAAATTGCCCGCTTGCGGTTTTTGCAACGGCTTATTGAGGTAGGTAAAGATCTTTATAAGAGTCGTTCAAGTTTGAAAGTTTTAAGCTTGTAGGCTTTTAAATAAAAATTAGTTTTGTTGTATATGCATTTATTGATTGTTTTGATTCTTACGATTATGCCCTGGAGGCTTCAGGCAGATTCTGAAAAAATTTCTACGCAGCAAGCATTGGCTTTAGGGGTTGTGCAGGGTTTAACAGAGTTTTTGCCGGTATCTTCAACAGGGCATATGATTTTGGTGAACGAATGTTGTTTTAAGTCCAAAAAGACTTCGGAACAGAGGCAAAACGCCTTAAATAATTACATGGTTTGTATCCAATTAGGTACGATTTTAACTTTACTTTTGTTTTTTCGAAAAGAGGTTTTGCGCATTATTCATGGGGTGTTGGGTAAGGATAAAATTGGCTTTAAATTGGGATGGAATGTCGGATTGGCCTTTATACCTGCTGGTTTAGCAGGATTTTTCTTGGATGATTACATTCAGAGGTTTTATAATCGTACTTGTGTAGCCAATGCGCTTATTGTTGGTGGAATTGTTTTATCAGTAATGGAGTATTTCAGACGTCGCAATAATCAACAGTTTAAAGATTTATACGCAATGTCATGGATCATGGCTTTGACGATCGGTTTGTTCCAAATGGTTGCTTTGTGGCCAGGTTTTAGCCGTTCTTTAGCAACAATAATGGGGGGTGTTTGTGTAGGCCTTGGCCTAATACAAGCGATTCGCTTTAGCTTTTTATTGGGTTTATTAACTTCTTTAGTTGCAACAGGCTATAAATTTTTAAAAAATGGCAGCGAAATTCTCATGCTTATGGACGGCAGTACTTGCTTTTTAGGTATATTGGTAGCGTTTCTAATAGGGACATCTACGATTTATTCTTTTTTTAAATATTTAGAGAAAAATGGCCTAAGTATTTTCGGTTATTATCGCATTTTTATTGGTATACTATTGTTTGTCTTTTAAAAAAGCTGGACATTTTTGTAAAAAAATGTCAATTATAGTCTTGATTAAAAAAATAAATAAAGTACTTTGTGCAGGTTTTATTTTTTTAAGATTAACCTTTTAAGTCCATGGTCGAAAAAAAAGCAGCTACAAGTAAAATTATGCAACCTTCTTTTGCGTATTTAATTGAAAAGAAATGCGCATGTGAAGAGTTTTCAGATAATGAGGTTCGTTATGTTGTTGAATCCATTTTGTCTGAAAAAATTCCTAGCCATCAATTGGCCGCACTTATTATGGCAATTTTTTTCCGTGGTTTGTCGGCCCAAGAAACAGCTGTTTTAACCGAAGAAATGATGCTTTCAGGTGAAGTTGTTGATTTAACTGACCTTGGAAAACCAAAAATTTCTTTATATGCAACGGGTGGAGTAGGTGACAAAAGTAATTTAGTTTTAACACCCCTTGTGGCCGCTTGTGGGGTTATTGTACCTTCGGTGATTGGTGAAGATGAGAATTTTATATTTGGCAACTTGAGGAAATTGCAAGCAATTCCAGGGGTTAAGACTGAATTATCCGTTAAAGCTTGTGCACAGCAATTAGAAAAAATTGGTTGCTGCTTTTGCTCACAACCTAAACAAATTGCTCCTGTCGATCAAACCTTGAATGAAATGCGTCAAGAAACGTCTACCGTAGCAAGTATTCCGCTTATTACCAGCAGTATTTTAAGTAAGCGGTTGGCGGTTGGTTCCGAAAATTTGGTTGTTGATGTAAAATGGGGAAATGGTTCTTTCTTGAAGGATCTCGAACAGGCTAAGCAATTGGCCCGTGTTATTACTCGTGTTGCTCGTTCCTTGCAACGTCGTTGTGTGGCTTTGGTGACCGACATGAATCAGCCGTTAGGGGGTTCTATTGGTACCGGTTTGGAAATCCAAGAAGCTATAGAGTTATTACAAGGACGTGGGCCAGAAGACTTGAAAGAGCTTATTTTGAAGTTAGGCATGGAAATGGTTCGTTTGGCGGGTGTTTCCGGATCAACTTTATCTGCAAAGCAGACGATTTTACGTCATTTAAGTGATGGGTCTGCTCTCGCTAAATTCAAAGAAATGGTCAAGGCTCAAGGTGGAGATACTTCTTATATCGACAATCCAGAAAAGTTTCCAAAAGCAAAGTATGTTCGCAAGTTGGCTGCACCTAAACGTGGTTATATTCATGCGATTAATTCAGGTATGTTGGCAAAGGGTGTGGATATTTTAATGAAGCCAAAAGATTCGGATGAAATCGACACCTCGGTTGGTATTACGCAGCTCAAAAAAGTAGGTTCGCAAGTCAAACAAGGTGATGCGTTGATGATGATTCATTACAATGATCATTCTCGGTTGGATACGGCATTGGAATATTTGCGTTCAGCCTATCGATTAGCTCCTAAACGGCCTAATTACTTAGATTTTATCGTAGAACGTGTCGCGTAAAGAATTTACTTTTCGCCCAAGCGATATTCGCCTTATTGCTAATTTTAGGGGGCTTCCTAAGGATGCTATTGATAGGCCTAATAAGGCGCCTGTTGCTTTAGATAATGTTTTGGGGAATGCGCTTAATCGGTTGTTGCGTGATCAAAAGCGTGTGGATTATTTGCAGTTTTTGGACGAGCATTGGTCAAGTTGGTTTGCAGGGACAACTGCAGCTCAGTGTAAGCCAGAACGTTTAACGCAAAGAGGGTGTTTGTGGCTAAAAGTGCCTAATGCGATTGTTCAACAAAAATTACAGTTTGAGCGGGAAGCTATTCAAAATACTTTAAATCAAATTTTACCGACTTCTGTTATTAAGGAGATTCGTTGTTGTCTTTAAAGTTTTAAAGGGTTAAATCAATGTGTGTTGCCCGTGACAAGCGATCATTGATAGCTTTTCCAATGCCATAATTAGGAGCTTTTTCGATCCAGATTGATGTCCAATGTTCTTGATCTAGTTTTTGCAGGCATTCAAAAAGGTGCGTAGCGACTTCTTCTAGGGTTTGATTAGGGCTTAGAACGTATTCATGAGGCGCTAGTGCATGCTTGGGTGGATACAAAAAAACATGGGCAGCATTTTCATGAAAACATTTTTTGTAAACTTCTGGTGGGGTGAAGCCTTCAAGTTGTTGGACCCAATAAAGCGGCTTTTGTGGGCTATAATGTTTTTTGTATAGGCCAGGAGATAGATGGATTTCTGTGGAAGTACCATCGATGATGGGTTTTTTTAGAAAAGCTTCTAGTGTTTCTTTGGAAATAGGGCCGTGGCGCAATAAGGTTGGTTTTGTTTCATCAAGAAGTGACAGTATAGTTGATTCGAGGCCAAAGTTACAAGGACCTCCGTCAAGGATGTAGGAAAGTTCATTGCCTAAATCTTGCAGGACGTGTTGTGCTGTTGTTGGACTAAGGTGTTGAAAGGTATTGGCGCTGGGAGCGACAAGCGGTTCTTGTAGTAAAGAGATGACTTCTCTAAAAAGGGGAGCTTGTGGGGCTCGGACAGCTACTGAAGAAAGGCCGCCTGTGACCATAGAAGGTACGCAATCTTTCTTCTTTAAGACTAATGTTAAGGGGCCGGGCCAATAGTTTTCTGCTAAAGCAAGCGCGCTAGAAGGTGCAAACGCAATTTCTTCTAGCTGTTGTGTATCCAAAACATGTACAATAAGGGGATTTTCGGCTGGCCGCCGTTTTAATTTGTAAATTTTTTGTATGGTATCTACTTCAGACAAGGGAGCCGCTAAACCATAAACCGTTTCGGTGGGCAAGGCGACAGGTTCCCCCAATTGCAGCCAATGAACAGCTTCTTGTGCTGAATGCCCAACAATTGCTTTCATACAAAAGCGTTTACGGCATCAATAAGAAATTGCGTGATTGCTTTATGACTTGCGTTATATGGCGTTGTTCTTTTGCGGATAAACGAGTAATTTTACGTGGCAGAATTTTACCTGTTTCTGTGGTAAAATTCTTCAATTGATCCGTATCACGCCATGTTAAATTTAAAACCGAAATCTTCTCTTTGTTTTCGCTCATGTTTAATAAATATAATGTTATAAAAAAGACATCAAGCCTTCTTTGCAAGCGCAAACTTTAATTATTTGTGGTTTGTTTTTGCAGAAGCCGTTTATGGTTATTCTCCGACAAGATCTTTAGCAGCGATATGGAAA
>CAZIZB010000041.1:0-6147 GCA_964543635.1 uncultured Opitutales bacterium
GCCTTTTCTAAAGGTTCACTTTTGCGCAATTTAACTTCAACGGACATTGCTATTTCTCTCCTTGGTTTTACTAATACAAATAATATTGAGGATCACCCTCAACAAGGTCAAGCGTTTTTTCCGAAAACTAAATGTCATTTTATCTTTTGATCCCCTTGTGCGTAATAAGGAATAAAATATGCTATACAATTATGACATGAATAAAAAAACTTATTTTGTGTCGTTATATGCAGGATTAAGCATATGCTTAGGGGCAATAGGCAAGGAACGTGATTTTATTTGTGATGCATTTCCTTCTGAAAAACAAATGCGTTATGTTTATCAAAAGTGGCTCATTAATGAAATGTTTTCTTATGACACAAAAGTAAATGCTTATGTATTGTCTGAAAAGGGAAAACCAATTTATGAGAATTTAAGCCAATTTGCTACAGATTTTTTTAGAAAAACCAAACCTTGTTTTCAACCTGCAATATCGGATTTAGCCATACAATATTCAATTTTGATAGATGATGCGGTTGGACACAGGGATAAAAATACTGGGATATTGATTTTAAGTTATGCGAATCAACACAATCTTGCTACACGAGATCCTTTTCCTGAGGTATTTTTCCCAGTAGATGAAGAGATTGAAGATGATTTTTGCAATAAATCAGGTAAAGAAATTTTTGAAGATAAAATAGGAAACTTTTTCACACGTTCTTTACGCTGTAAAGATCAAAATGAACATTGTGATTTTTCTGAATTAGATCTAGCGATAGTAGATCGAATAGTAACAGGTAATCCCAATGATAAGGCTATTTTGTTTATAGGATTTGATCAAGGAGAAGAAACAGAGGGTTCTGAGATTTTTTATGATACGCCCGGATATACTCGAAGTTTATTTTGGAGTTTGTGGGGCGAACGACCAGATGAAAACCACAATTCCATTAAATTATGTTTTTGCAAAATTAATAAATTTTTAGAGGCAAATCCGCAGCTTTATGGGTTTTTTGATTCTATTATTATTGGTGGACAAACTGTAGAATATGTTACTTCTGACGTTTGGATTGCTTTAGGCTCTATGTTAAAAAGAGGAGGTCGAATTATTTATCCAGATATTTATGTAGATTATTTTCCTCCATTCTTAAACTTAATGTTAAGTGATTGTTGTCAAAAAAGCAAAGGCTTTGAGCTTTACAAATGTAAAAACGCTTCAGAACCTGTCTATCAAGACATAAAGGCTTTTGCCTTTTTTAACAAGGAACCAACTTATGGCCCCACTTGTTATGCCAATGCCAAGACGCTTTATTGGCATAAGAAATTATAAATAACTGTTGCTCCTAAAGACGCTCTTTATCGGTCTTGAAAAAATGGATTGAGGGAGCGTTTTTCTTTTTAGAAGGTTTGAGGGGATCTGTAGGGCTCAGTAGATGCTCAGATGGCCATTGCAACCGCGTAGGATGTTCTATTATAAAAAGGGCTTGAGGATAGGTACGCGCTAGCATTTCCAAAATCGAAAGTACTTCTAACAATTTTTCCGTCCAATAAGGATAGGGTGGGTCAAAAAAGACGTAATCAACAGAACCTATTTTTTCTGGAGAAAAGTAGAATAAGTCTGTAGGAATGATTTTTGCAGCAAAAATTTCTCGTTGAGCGCTTTTTAAAACACGTTCACAATTCTTTTTCAGGCTTGCAATAACGTTAGGGTTTTTTTCTAAAAAGTAGCAGGTTTGAGCACCTCGACTTAAAGCTTCTAAACCATAAGCACCCGTGCCTGCAAAACAATCCAATACAACTTTATCGACGATAGCACCACCAAGCCGATTAAAAACAGATTCGCGCATGTAATCCGTTGCTGGACGAACATCTTGTTGGGGAACGTCCAGCTGAATTCCACGCGCAGCTCCACCAGTAATACGCATTAAGATAAAGTCGTTAAACAATGTTGAATGCGTTTTAAGACTTCTTCCCGACCTAAAACCACCAACATATGATAAAGACTAGGACCAACACCTCTTCCAGATACTGCAAAGCGTAAGGTATGAATATAGGCACCTGTAGAGAGTTCTTTTTCCGCACTTAAGGCTTTGAGAGCTGTTTCGATAGACTCGCAATTGAACTCTAAACTTGTATTCGAAAGCAACACCTGCAATTCTTCCAATCGCTCTTTAGGATTATGCTTTTGGATCTTTTTTAAAACATCTGGATCAAAAGCGTAATCAGCATCAAAGAAATAAGCAATAAAGTTTGGTAATTCCTCAAAAGAACGCAATTTTTCTTGAGAAATCTCTAAAACTTTTTGTAAAAATTCCTTATCTTGCAAGCAATGTCCACAACCACTTTTTTCCAGAACAGCTATAGATTTTTCAAAAAAAGCTTCTTTAGATAAGTTTCGCAAATGTTCCGTATTAATAAAGCTCATCTTCTTTTCATCAAAACGAGCATGTGTTTTATTAATGCCAGGCAAATCAAAAGCAGCAATAATTTCTTCTACCGAAAGCAATTCTTTATCATTTTTAGGCGACCATCCGAGCAAGGATAAATAATTAATAACGGCTTCAGGCAGGAAGTACTTATCGCGATATTCTTCAACCAAAGAACCACGATCACGTTTACTCATTTTACCGGGTCCATCCGTCTTTAAAATAAGCGGAATATGGGCAAACTTAGGAGCTTCTGCGCCAAAAGCTTGATACAGTTCCATATGTTTGCTGGTATTGGACAAATGGTCCTCGCCACGAATGACATGCGTAATTTTCATGGCAATATCATCCACAACATTAACAAAATGGAAAACAGGAGTCCCATTTGACCGATAAATAACGAAATCTTTTTCTTCTTTGCGATGTACAGGCCCATGAATAACATCATCAATGATTTGCGTTTCTCCGGAGATTTTCAGCCAAATAGCCCCTTCTTTTTCGTAAGCAAGGCCTTTGTCACGCAGTATTTGGAGATAATGCTTATAAATTTCGTTACGTTCACTTTGAAAATAGGGTCCATAAGCTCCTCCGATTTCAGGTCCCTCATCCCAGTTAAAACCAAGCCAACGCAAATTTTCCAACAAGGAATTAAGTGATTCCTTTGTATTTCTTTCTGTATCCGAATCTTCTATACGCAACACAAAGGTACCTTGTGTGTGTTTGGCGTATAACCAGTTGAATAGCGCTGTTCGTGCACCACCAATATGAAAATAACCGGTTGGACTCGGGGCAAATCTTACTCTAACGTTTGACATGATTTATAATTGTTGACAGCATTGAGCCAAAATGTCCAGAACGTAATCCTGGTCATCTTGCGTTAAATGTGGATAAATAGGAATACTTAAGCAACCTTGATAATAAGCTTCTGCACCTGGCAATGATACATCACCCAGCAACTCTCGATATAATTCAAATTTGTAAAGCGGCACATAGTGTACTTGAGTTTCAATACCATGATTCTTTAAGAAATGATAGGCAAAATCACGCTTAGCTGCATTTTTGAAGTGAATAACAAACAAATGATAAGCACTTGTGTCATACAAAGGCGTAATCGTAATATGATCTGTATACGATGATTTAGATAAAATTTCTGCATAGCGACGCGCTAAAGAACGCCGTTTTCCTAAAAAGTACGAAATACGCTTAAGCTGAGAAACCCCCAAAGCAGCTTGTAAATCCGTCATACGATAATTGTAGCCCCAATAGCACTGTTTTCTTAAATAAGAATTAGGTACCGCTTTTAGACCATGATTACGCAATAAACGAATCTTTTCAGCTAATTCTAAATTATTCGTTGTAATAGCCCCACCTTCTGCACAACAAATCGTTTTAAGCGGATGAAAGCTAAGAGTTGCAAGGTCTGTATGCGCACAAGAAGCACTTTTATAGGTCTTATTACCATAACAATAATCACCACCCAAACTGTGAGCGGCATCTTCTACTACAAAAGCACCATAGGTTTTGGCTAAAGCCTGTATGGCTGGCAGATCTGCAGGAATACCTTGTAGAGACACAGGAACAATTGCTTTTTGCGAAGAACTCGTATCTTGCTGAAGTGCTTTTTCTAAAGCTTCAACAGACATAATACCTGTAAGTGGATCGACATCAACAAATCGAATGTTGGCGCCAATAGCTTGCAGCATATTAGCTGTCGCAGCAAAGGTAATTGGCGTTGTAAACACTGTTGCACCTTGAAGATTCAAAGCCAGATAGCTTAGGTGTAAAGCAGCCGTTCCATTAGAAACTAAGATTGCATCTTTTACGTTCAAATACCGTTTAAGCGCCTCCTCAAATGCCGTAATTTGTGGACCTTGTGTAAGGAAATCATTCGTCAAGGTTTCTGTAACTGCACGGATATCGGAATCATCAATGGTTTGTCGAGAATAAGGAATATGTCGCATTTTCTAGATTCGAGAAAGGTTTTGTTCAAAGAATTGCAGAAGTTCGGACTCGCTCAAGCGCTGCTGTTGCGTCGTATCACGCTCCCGCAAAGTATAGGTACCATCATCCAAAGAATCAAAGTCGACTGTAATACACCAAGGCGTTCCAATTTCGTCCATGCGGCGGTACCGGCGTCCAATGGCGCCTGCTTCGTCGTAAGTTGTGTACCAGCGTTTTTGAAGTTTTGCAAATAATTCGCGGGCTTTTGCAACGATTTCAGGCTTGTTTTTGACCAAAGGAAATACAGCGATTTTTATAGGTGCAACTTCTGGCTTAAAACGTAAAACGGTGCGCTTTTCTCCATTAATCTCGTCTTCATCGTAGGCCGAAACAAGAAGAGCCAAAAGCGTACGATCAACACCAACCGAGGGTTCTATGACGTAAGGAAGATACTTTTCTTGTCGGGCTTCATCAAAGAATTCGAGTGGTTTACCACTTGCAGTTTGATGTTGTGTAAGATCGAAATTACCACGCACTGCAATACCTTCAAGCTCTTGCACACCAAAAGGATACTTAAACATAATGTCCGTACACGCTTTTGCGTAATGGGCCAAATCCTCCGTAGCATGCACATCCAAGCTAAGCCATTCCTTCTTAATTCCAATCGAACAATGCCATTGATAACGGGCTTCAATCCATTTTTGATGGAGTTCTGGCCAGAGGCTATCATCTGCAGGCAAGAAATACTCAATTTCCATTTGCTCAAACTCGCGCGAGCGGAAGATGAAGTTTCTTGGTGTAATTTCGTTACGAAAAGCTTTACCGATTTGAGCAATACCAAACGGCAATTTAACGCGTGTGGAATCTACAACATTCTTAAAATGGATAAAAATTCCCTGAGCTGTTTCTGGACGCAAATACGCAACATTGGATTCCGCAGCGACGGCTCCAACTTGAGTTTGGAACATAAGATTGAAGTCTCTCGGCGGTGTTAAATCTCCGGGTTGGTCGGTTGCAGGCGAAGGAATTTTATCATATTCTTCCGGCAAAGCCTCTGTTAATGGCTTTAAATTTAAAGAATCGATCGTCTCGTTTGCTTTTTGACAAGCTTTTAGAAGTGCTTTGACCTTTTTGGCAAGGTCTGCATCGCGATCTTCGCTATCAATGACACAAACATAACCAATGACCTCTCCTTTAATTGAGACAGGACTAAAAAGCAAATTATCCGCTCTATAACGATTTTTAGTGACTTTGCAATCTACCATAGGGTCTGAAAATCCATCGACGTGACCAGAAGCCTTCCAGACGTTTGGATGCAAAATAATCGAACTATCCAAACCAACCACATCTTCACGATCATGGACCATGTTTTTCCACCAAAGCGCTTTGATATTTCGCTTTAATTCAACGCCCAACGGTCCATAATCAAAAAAACCATTGAGACCACCATAAATATCAGACGAGAGAAATATAAAACCCTTGCGCTTACAAAACGCAACCAAATCCTTCATGCACAATTGAGATTCCATACTATAAATGCCTTTTATTAAAAGTCGCCACAAGCTTTTATGCAATCCTTATTTTACTGAAATCTTTACTTAGTAAATAACCTGTAAAAAGAAAAAATCTTTGAGACACCCAGTATGGGGATTGTCTAATAAACTTTTTATTGTTGGCTTCTTTGCAAGAAATTGTTGATAAATATGCCTCTTAATGTATTACGAAAATGGTAAGACTAATGAACTTTTTTAAAGTATCCTTCAGCCTTGATAAAGGTTAATGTAAGATTTCGATCGCTTGAGTT
>CAZIZB010000042.1:0-5913 GCA_964543635.1 uncultured Opitutales bacterium
GCGTACTGGCGTTATGAATATATCGAGGCGCCTAAAACGCAAACAAGAACGCTTTTTGAAGACATCGCAAAATCTGAAAACGATGAAGAGAACTATGTTATTTATCGAACGCAATTGTCGTACCTTGTATTAAATGCTTTTCCATACAACGTTGGCCATTTATTGGCAATTCCCAATCGAGCTGTTCGTAACTTATCTAGTCTCACTGATGAAGAACGTTCGGATTTGATGAACTTGGTCGCATTTGCAGAAAATTTATTAAACAAAGCATTAAAACCAGACGGTTTAAATGTAGGCATTAATTTAGGTGCTGCCGCAGGAGCTGGCGTTCCTCAACATTTACATATTCATATTGTTCCACGTTGGTCTGGAGATACAAATTTTATGCCCGTCATAGGAAAGACACGTGTTTTGCCTATAGCATTACACGACATGTGGAAACGACTCAATCAATTTGTATAATATGATTTTTTGGAAAAAGAAAACAAAACAAGAACAAAATATTGAAAATCGTCAAAAACGTTTGATGCAAGACTTTTATACGAGTAATTTTTCGTGGAGTAAATTACTGCGTTTTAGTCTTTTCTTTGGCGTTACTTTATTTGTGGCCTTTTGGGGGCAAGAACCCATACGACATCAAATTTTCATTAATCATCCTTCGAAAATTCGTTTAGTGGCTACCGTTGACTTTGAGTATGAAAGTGAACTAAAAACAAATATTCTCAAAGAACAACGCAAGCAAATGGTTGCTCCTATTTATCGAGTAGATATGAGCGCATTTAGAAAATTTTCTAGCATAATTGAATACTTAAAGGAAAAACTTGAAGCCTGTGCTGCCATTAAAAACAAAGAAAATTTGGATGTTGCTTTAACCAGTTTAGTTGAAGAATTTGACACGAAATACACCTTTAATTTAGAAAAGTCAGACTTACAAACCTTATTAAGCATTCCCACAACTCTACAAAGGACACGTTTGCTGGATGAAAGTTTGTTTGTCCTTCAAGAGACGGTTCAACGTGGCATTTTCGATGATACAAATTTTGAACAAGCAAACGAAAAAGGTTATTTCAACACGGATCAAGATGATTCATTTAATCGACTACAAAGTCGTGGCAATGCAATGCGCACGCTAAGAATGAATTTATCCGTCATGAATATTGAATATGATGTAGCGAATGCGCTCATTCATATTTTCAAGTATGGACTTGTCCCGAACCTAGTGTATGACAAAAAGCGAACCCAAGAGCGTGTCAACCAATATGTTGAAAAAACGCCTAATGTCGTTACAAAAGTTTTACGTGGAACGATTATTGTTGATAATGGGCAAATGGTTACACCAGAAGTTTATGAAGTTTATTTAGCTTATCAAAAAAATCTGGAAAATGAGGACGTCTATCGAGCTGCCCATTTTTTACTTATGGGAAAAAAGATTTTCTTATTTACCCTCTTGTTTGCAATTTTGACGCTTATATTAAAAATGGTGCCTACCAAGATAAACAAGACATTACATTTGCGTATTGTTACTTGTTGTTTACTGGTTTTAAATGTTGCTTTAATACGCCTCATAAATGTTTTCTGCTTTCATGCAAATTTTGGACATCAATTTGTTTTAGCTTCTTTTTCGGCATTTCTAGTTCCGACCTTTTTATCAAGCATGCTTGTTACTGCATTAACAGATACTTTGGCAGGCTTTCTATGTACATTTTTTATCGTGGGTGTAAAAACCTTTATTATCTTCGGAACACTAGATACGTTTCTTTTGGATCTTTTAAGCGGTATTCTTATTGTTTCCCTTTGTCGCAAAGTACGCTATAAAAAAGATCTTGTACGTGCCGGAATTTATGGACATTTATTACTTGCCCTGCTTGTATTTATTACAGGAAAATTCGTACAAAATTTACAGTTTGCAATTTGCATTCAACAGGTATTGGCAATCGCAATTAGTGGTATTTTCTCCATCTTTTTAGTGATTAATATTATTTCGGTTATGGAAAAACTTTTTCATTACACCACCGATATTACTTTTTTGGAATTAACCGATTATAATCATCCTTTATTACGCAAATTACAATTATTGGCACCAGGAACTTATCACCACAGCCTAATGGTTGCGGCTTTGTCGGAAAAGGTTGCTAGCGAAGTAGGTGTTAATCCCTTGCTGTGTCGTTGCTGTTCTTTGTATCACGATATTGGGAAGATGATAAAACCTGAATATTTTACAGAAAATCAAAAAGAGAATGAAAATCCCCACCAATATCAAACGCCCTCTATGAGCGCTATTATCCTCAAAAGTCACGTTAAAGAAGGTGTCGAATTGGCCAAGGCTTACAAACTGCCTTGTCGTGTTATAGACGTCATAAAACAGCATCATGGGACTTCCTTAATGAAATATTTTTATAAAAAAGCAGTACTTTTAAAGGCAGAAGATGAGGAAATCGACGAAAGAATTTTCCGTTATGATGGACCTAAACCACAATTTAAAGAATCAGCCATTATTTCTATAGCAGATGCTGTTGAAGCAGCGAGTCGAAGTCTCGAGAAAGTAACACCGCAATCTGTAAATGAATTGATTGATAAAATCATTAAAGATAAAATCGACAGTGAACAACTTAATGAATGTAGCATTACCTTGCAAGATCTGGATATTGTCCGAAAAAGCTTTCAAATCTCTTTACTAAGCATGTTGCATGCACGCGTAAGCTACGAAGATGTAAAGATTGAAACACCAACACCGACCCCTTAAAGAAACCTCAAGAATTCGTTTTAGCAGGCTTATTGCCTGCAACAAAGAAATATTCGATTCTTATCTCCAAGATAGGATTAAATGTAAATTTTCGCTTAATAGATATAGCAAAAGGCCAAGCTGGCAATTGCAATAATTTTTGCATACACGAAGAAATTTCTTCAGGAAAAGAGAAAAAAGACAAATGGCCTTGATAAAAACGATTGTGGGCATTACAAAAGCGTGTTTTAATTTCTTCAGGAGCAAGACACCAATCGTGTGCAAAACCATCCCACGTATTTTGGTCAATTAGCCCTTCCATTAAAGCTACCGTTTGTTTACGAGGAAGACAACAGGTATTAAAATCGTTTTGTAATTGCTTATTCCTAATACTCAAATTTTCAAAGTGCGAACGTATTGTTGTTAAGCTTCTAGTTTTATATTTTAAATCATCGCATTTTTGCTTTAAACGCATGTATTGATGAGATAAAATCAAACCTACAATAAGCAAAAAATAAAATAATAAATTCTTTTTCATAGAAAGCTCGATAACAATTTTGGAAACTTATAAAGCGGTATTTGTAATTTAAAGAACGAAAGCTCTGAGGATTCATTCGTTATTTCAAAAAGAACTTTTGACGTTTGCTTAATCCCCATTTGCTTTTCGAGCTTCCCCATCAATTCTGCTTGTAAAAGCCCGATATGATCGCTCGAAACATGTCCTTGAATATCTAAATAACTTTGCTTTTTATGAGGTAATACTTGCATACAATCCAAACAAACCTGAAAAGGCAACTCATAAAATAATTGAAAATAAGCTACAAAAGTAGATGCCAAATACGTTTTTGCATAAGCTTGCTTTTCATATTGTTTATTTTCTGTTTTTAACGCTGTAATTTGCTTTTGTATCTGACACAATTTTTGGTAATTTTTTTCCAAATAATTTACATCATTTACTTGCTTCCAAACCATTCCTGTCATGCATAAAACATAGAACAAAAGGAGCGGTAATCCGTAGGTTCGTAAATATTTGAAAAATTGCCAATTGAATTTACCAGACAAATGGACTTTGGAAAAATCAAAAACACTGAATTTATCCTTGTTTACCAGATTAGTCAATAAACCTAAGAGTAAGCTCTGTTCACTTGGGTTTAAATAGGGTTCTACCCCAAAAATTTCCGGAATTTTTTCTTCAACTTCACAAGAAAATTTTTCTACGTTTTGGTTGTATAAAGCTATTTTTTCTGGACAGTTTTCGCCGACAATCGTCCAGTGCTTAACCCCAGAAGGCATGTTAAAACTCTGTTGTATAAATTTTTGCGTACCAAATAATTCATTCCACAAATTGGAAGGTTCTTTGCCGCTTGTTCTAAAATCCAAAAAATGAAGGCCTTCTTCCGTTTTGGCAATAAAGCGCCGCAATTTTTTCTCTACAAAAAGCATCATTTGGGAAGAAGGATCCATATTAAATTTTTTATGGAAATATGCCCAATGCCCAATGAATGGTGGAAAACAATAAATCTGCTTGTCTGCGAGAGGTAACGTTTTTTCTACAAGCGGTTTGAAAAAAGACCAAAATTTGTGTGAAATTAAGCTAACTGCATAACGGCACTCGCTTAATTGTAGAAACTTAAAAATGCTACGATCCGTATGCAAACCAAATTCTTTATGAAGAGCTTTTGCAATTTTTTGTTTCTCATCTAATTGTGGATCTTCTTGCGTTGAAACAATAAGATTCATACAGTTCGCTTCTGGCAGAATAAAAACAATTTCTTTTTCTAACGAATGTTCGGATAATCGTGCTAAAGCTAAAGGTAAATTCTTCTTCCAAGTCTTCTCCTCGCAACTTTCTAAAAATGTTTCAGCATTCGAAATAACAAAGCTTTCACCACGTTTCTCAACCTTAAAACAACGCAGGTTATAGTCTCTTGTATCGATAACCGAAATTTGATGCATTAATGTACCAAAGAGGATAATTGGAAAATTGGCAAGAACATTGCGATAACAATTACACCAATAACGATTCCCAAGAAGCAAATAATAAAGGGTTCTAGCAATGACGTCATTGCTCCAACCATGTTATTTACATCGTTTTCATAGAGAACTGCGACATTTTTAATCATTTTTTCCACGTCACCAGCTTGCTCACCAGCTTTAGTCATATTGCATACGATACGAGGGAAATAAGATATACTTTCCATCAAAGAAGATAATTGCTGTCCTTCTTGAATTCCCTTTTTAATTTTGACACAAGCCATATTTAAATAAAAACTATTGGCCACATTTGTACAAATATCAATAGCCTTCAATATTGGAACACCGTTTTCCAATAAAACCGCATAGGTTCTGCAAAAACGAGCAATATTTGTCTTTTTAACAAGCGTACCAAACAAAGGTACGTAACGTAAGGCCATATCTATAAATTGTGAACCTTTGGGCGATAATACAAACTTTTTGCCACCTACAAAAAGACCAACCCCAATAAGGACAATCCATAAAATTTGAGCTTGAATGAAATTACTGACATCGATTAGTTTTTGTGTTAGCCAAGGCAAGTTTGCACCAAATCCACTAAACATTTCACCGAAAACGGGAACAACCCATATCATAAGCCCCATAACGAGTAAAAAGGAAAAAACAACAATTACAATAGGATAGGTAAGCGCACTTTTAAACTTTTTAGCTAATTTAAGTGAGGCATCTAGATAGTTTGCAATGGTTTCCATAGCATCTGGCAACGAACCAGAAACTTCTCCAGCTTCGACCATATTATAAACCAATGGAGGAAAAGCATTTGGAAATTGCTTTAAGCTATCTGTAAATGAAGAACCTGCAAAAATCCCTTCTTTAATTTGGACTAAAATAAACTTAAAGATCTTATCATCTATTTCTGCAACAATCGTATCGAGTGCATGTGAAAGAGGCAAACCTGCTTGTAACATCGAAGCTAATTGCTGTGTAAACACCGTTAAACGGTCTAGTTTAACATGGGTTCGTAACGCTTTAGCCATCATAACTTTATCTGAAACACTTCTAGGCGACTTAGCAAAGACCATGGCTGGCCCTTTCTTTTCATCTACTGATTTATCAGATACACTCGACGAAGTAACTTCTGTGTCTTCAAACAATACCATACGTACTTTTAAAATAATACTTTTTATATAAAAAATCAATTTAAGATTTTATAAAAA
>CAZIZB010000043.1:0-5530 GCA_964543635.1 uncultured Opitutales bacterium
ATTTACAATTCCGTTCTTATGATGCTAGCCATTTAGATTATCAATCTGCAGAAAAGTTTTCTCATTGGTTGGGAAAAAAACTAAAAGAACGATTGAATCTTCCATAAAAGTTTGAAAAGATTGTTTTACATAATAAACGTCCTGCAAAAGTCCAAAGTGTAAAAATTTTTATGGGAAATCGTTTTTGGACAATTTTTAAAAAGTCAGTAAATTTCATGAAAAATCTGATTTTGGATTTTCCAAAATTCCCCACTACAGCTCCATTTTATCCTTGTTTTCGACTTTTGCAGGACGTCTAATGGAAAAATTTTTCAATAACTTTTACTTTTCTTTAGAAATGCCTTTGTATTGCATTTTCATTTTTTGTTTTTTGGGAAATGCTATCTTTACATCTCTTTCAGCTTTTCGTAACCTTTTACCTTACGTGTTGTACTTCAGTTTTGATCTTACAAATAAAGTTGTATTTAGAGTTGCTTTCTAAGAAAAAAGAATTTTAATTATTTTTCTATATCATGAATATTCCATATTTTCGGTACAATTTTTTATATAATGAGTTTAAGGCAGATGTAGATAAAGCTATTCAAAATGTTTTGGATAAAGGTGCTTTTATCATGCAGCAAGAGCTTAAGGATTTTGAGCAAGCTATAGCAGAATTTACAGGTGTTAAATATGCAATTGGTGTTGGGAATGGGACCGATAGTCTCATTTTAATGATGAAAGCTTGTGGAATTGGCGTAGGCGATGAGGTTATTATGGCATCGCATACCTTTATTGCTACAGCTACAGCTGCAGGGTGGTTGGGAGCAATTCCTGTGCTTGTGGATTGTGGTGATGATCATCTTATGGATGTAAGCAAGGTGGAGGCTGCAATTACATCGAAAACAAAAGCTATTATGCCAACCCAACTTAATGGGCGTACTTGCGAAATGGATAAGTTACAAGAAATTGCTGATAAACATGGATTGGTAATTTTTGAAGATGCTGCACAAGCATTAGGTTCAAAGTATTTAGATCGTTGTGCGGGCACCTGGGGAAAAGCAGGATCAATAAGTCTCTATCCAGCTAAAGTTTTAGGTTGTTTTGGCGATGGGGGCGTTATTTTGACCGATGATGATCAATTAGCGCATGATTTATTCTGTATGCGTGACCATGGTCGCGATCCAAAATCCAACCAAGTTTGTATGTGGGGAATTAATACACGCCTAGATAATTTACAAGCAGCAGTTTTATTGGCGAAATTTAAGCATTATGAGAAAACGATGCAGCGTCGTCGAGAACTAGCGCAAAGGTATTTTGATCAATTGTCTAAAAATGCTGAAATTACTTTGCCACCGGCACCAAATGATTCCGACGAGCGCCATTTTGATATTTATCAAAATTTCGAAATTGAAGCCGAAAATCGTGACCAATTAAGAGAATATTTAAAAGAGCAAGGAATCGGAACCTTGATTCAGTGGGGAGGGCGTGCTTTGCATCAAATTACGGAGTTAAAAGATAGTATGCGATTTGATGTAAGTAATTTGCAACGTACAGAATTGATGTTTAAACGATGCTTTATGTTACCTCTCAATGCTTCTATAACCAATGATGAAGTGGATTACATTTGCGAAAAAATAGAAAAGTTTTATAAGTAAAAATGGATTTAGTGCACAAGGCTAAAAAAAGCATTCAAAAAGACGAATTAAATTGGTATAAAAAGAAGGCAAACATTAGGGGACAATATGTAAGTTGGGTAGATTTTTATCCTGAATACTTAAAAAAACCTTACCAACAATACCTTAAACATATTCAACAACACAAGTTAGATGGAATGAAAATTCTAGAACTTTGTTGTGGTATGGGTGAATTCTCTTTTGATATTGCTCAAAAAACAGGAGCTGAAGTTTTAGCGGTTGATATTTCTCCTGAAAGCATCGAAATTTGCCAAAAGCATTTAGAAGAAAATCCTAACGATCGATTAAGTTTTAAAACGGCTGATGTTGAAACTTTAGAACTACCAGTAGCTGAGTTTGATTTAATTTGCATGTCGGGTAGTTTGTCTTACGTTGATTTACAAATACTTTTGAAAAACATAAAAAAATGGCTAAAGCCTAATGGTGCATTCGTTGTTGTCGATACTTATGGGTATAGCCCTGTTTTCAATTTAAAAAGGAGACTGAACTATTGGTTTAATAAAACAACAAAACAAACCGTTTTAGGTATCCCTAAAAAAGCTACAATTGATGCGATTAAATCTTGTTTTGAGAAAACAGAAGTTAATTATTATGGCACATTTGCTTTTATCGGTCCTTTTTTGAAATACATCATCGGTGAATCAATGACAAAGGAAGTTGTGGATGGTCTGGATAAGTGTTTCCCTTTTTTGAAAAAATATGCATTTAAATTTGTTTTATGTGCAAATAATGTAAAAAAATAACTATGGATAATACCTTTATTAGTAGGGATTGTTTAGCGCGAATTTTAAAACGCATGATTGTGATTCGCGAGACTGAGGAATGGATTGCTAAAAAAATTGAAGAGGGAAAAATAAAATGTCCTTGCCATTTAGCTGTTGGGCAAGAAGCAGTCCCTGCGGTTTTAGCAGAGTTTTTGAGCAATGAAGATCGGGTTTATGGTACACATCGTTCGCACAATCAATATTTAGCCATTACAGATGATATTGAAGGTTTGTTAGCTGAAACCTTAGGTAAATTTACAGGGTGTTCCAAAGGAATGGGTGGATCGCAACATTTGATTTTTGAAGAAAAAGGTTTTGGTGGATCCGTACCAATCGTTGGTGGATCTATTCCTATTGCATGTGGTGCGGCATTAGCCATGAAGATGAAAAATACGGATAATGTTGCTGTTCCTTTTTTTGGTGATGGAGCAACGGAAGAAGGGGCTTTTCATGAATCTTTAAATATTGCTGCTAGCATGAAATTACCTGTTTGTTTTGTTTGTGAAAACAATTTATTTGCTAGTCATTTGCATATTTGTGAGCGCCAACCTGATAAATCCTTATGTCGTTTTGCTAAAGCTCATTGCATAAAACACGTTCAAGTGGATGGTAATGATGTTGCTTCACTTTATCCTGTTTTTAAAGAAGTTATAGAAGAAATACGAAAAACAAAAAATCCTTATTTTGTTGAAGTAATGACCTATCGTTGGAAGGGCCACGTAGGCCATCGTGAAGATTTAGATGTTGGTGTAAAACGAAAAGAAGATTTAACAATTTGGAAGACGGAAAAAGATCCTATTCGTCGATTATTATTGTTGGATGAAAATTTAAGTAACGTTTATAACCAAATGCTGTTAGCGATAAAAGAAAGAATAGAAAAAGCTTGGTTAGAGGCAGAAGCTGCAGATTATGCCGATAAAAAATTTTTACTAGAATGTGTCTATTGTAATTGATAAGCCATGAAAATAACATACGCAGACGGAATTCGTTTAGGTTTTGAATATTTATTAAAAAATTATAGTAACGTTTTTGCAATTGGACAGGGAGTTTGGAGTCCTTGGTATGTCGGTGCTTCAATGAAAGATCTAGACAAAAATTTTGGTCATGATCGGGTTATTGATACTCCTGTTTCCGAAAATGCTGTTACTGGGCTTTGTGTAGGTACTGCATTAAATGGTATGCGACCTATATGTATACACCCACGTATTGATTTTGCTATTTTATGTTTTGATCAATTGGTAAATGAAGCAGCTAAGTGGCGGCATATGTTTGGGGGGCAAGTAAAAGTACCTATGGTTGCTCGATTAATCATTAATCGAGGCGGAGAGCAAGGAGCTCAACATTCGCAAGCTTTACAATCATGGTTAGCGCATGTTCCTGGTTTACGGGTGGTTATGCCTTATTCTCCAAATGATGCACGTGATTTGTTGATTGCATCAACCTTATGTGAAGATCCAGTTGTTTATATTGACGATAGGTGGTTATATGAACTCGAGGAAGAAGAACAACCCATAGAGGAAAAATGTTTAACTACCGAACAACCTAAATGCATACGAAAAGGTAAAGATATTACTTTAGTTGGATCAAGTTATTCAACTCATTTATGTAAGCAAGTTGCAGAAAAAATATCAGATCGTATTTCTTGTGAAGTTATTGATTTGAGAATCTTGAATCCTATGAATTTGAATATTGTTGCTGATTCTGTTAGAAAAACAGGTAGGCTAATGGTAGTGGATGGTGGTTGGTCTTCTTGCGGAATTGCTTCTGAAGTTATTACAAAAACATTGGAATTAATAAATGATACTTCGGTTTTAAAAATGACTCCAATACGAGTTCCTCTTACAGATGCTCCGGCACCAACCAGTAGGTATTTGGAAGGATTCTATTATCCTAGTGTCGATCTATTAACTCAAAGACTTTTCGAGGTATTGCAAAAAATTTGATTATGAAATCCATTTTTACCTATTTATTTTCACTACTAGTAGCAGTATTTATCTTGCCTATTATTTTAGTAACTGCATTGTTTATTTATTTGTATGATCGACATAATCCGTTTTATGTAGCTCCGAGAGTTGGCAAAAATGGCAAACTTTTCAAAATGATAAAATTGCGTTCGATGTGTATTGATGCGCATAAGTACAAGATTGATTCAACTGCTAATGATGACTCTCGTATAACACCTATTGGAAAGTTCGTTCGTAAGTTTAAGATAGATGAATTAGCTCAAATTATCAATGTTATAAAAGGTGATATAGCTGTTGTTGGTCCGCGTCCACAAGTTGAAACAGAAGTAAACCGTTATACAGAAGTCGAAAAAGAAATTTTAAGTATTAAGCCTGGAATTACCGATATTTCTTCGATTGTTTTTGCAGATGAAGGAGAGATTTTGGAGGGTGCAAAAGATCCGGATCTGTTATACGCCCAAATCGAACGTCCTTGGAAATCTCGTTTGGCTCTTTTGTACATAAAACATGCTTCATTCTGGTTGGATTTAAGGATTATGTTCTACACTTTCACCAATATCTTTGCTCGACGTTGGACATTAAAGCAACTTTCTAAAATTGTAAAACACTGGTCGTTTGATGTTGAAGATTTACCAGAAATTGTTGCTCGAACAAAGGAGCTGTATGCTTACCCAGTTCCCGGAAGTGAAACAATTATTGAAATGCTTTGAAAAACCATGAAAATTTTACTGACAGGATGTGCGGGTTTTATTGGGGCTAAAGTTGCTGAAATGCTTTTGAAGGATGGTGTTTCGGTTGTTGGGGTAGATAATTTGAATGATTATTATGATCCTGAGTTGAAAAAGTTTCGATTAAAGCAACTAGAGGCATTGAAAGGAGATTTTGTTTTTTATAAAGCAGATATAGAAGATAAAAGTTTTTTAGAACAGTTGTTCCAAAAACATACTTTTGATGCGGTTTACAATAGACGTCCTGCAAAAGTCTGAAACACAAAAAAAACGGGAGTAAAAAAAGATTGAAAAGCAAAAGTGAGTAGGATAAAAGTAAAACATGTTAAAAACCCTACTCAAGAAGAAGTATTTACGACGGATCAGCGGAGTCAAGCACGAAAAGTTTGAAAAATGTGTGA
>CAZIZB010000044.1:0-5498 GCA_964543635.1 uncultured Opitutales bacterium
ATAAAATAAACCCGGAACAACCTTTTACAAAAATCGCATTCAAAGTGTTTAGGACAAACCTAATTGCTGCAATTTTTGGATAGCAGAGCGGTGTCCAACGACAAGCAAACAATCGCCTGCTTTAATGATGTCTTCAGGTTGCAAACTATCGATTCGACGATCTTTGCGCTGAATTCCGATCACATTTAAATTGTAATTCTTACGAATTGCAGCCGACTCGAGAGTTTCATTGAGTAGTGGATGCTGTTCGGTAATAACAATCTGATCAAAATCCAATTCTGCTTCATTAAGCGTCGCGTGAGATTGGATAATTGAGACAAATTTTTCAGCAGCTTGAAGTTGGGATTCATTACCGAGCAAAAGCAGATGATCTCCGGGATAAAACAAGCTGGTTGGTTGAATGTTTTCGGAAAAATAACCATTGCGACCAATTCCAAGCAAGGTCGTATGGGTTTTCTGCCTTAAGCCACTATCAGAAAGGGTTTGACCTATTAAGTGTGAATTTTTAGGTACAATTATTTGCTTGGTTTGCATATTCCAAGGATGTTTCTTCGAAGCCATTTTAATAAGCGCTAGATTACGTTTTTCATTCTCAGATTCAAGAGCACTAGAAAAACTTTCTAAGAACATAACTTCAAATTGTGAGTTCATTGAGCGCAATTTACGCCAAAAAGCAAATCCCAAGATGGTGCCTACGCAAGCAAGCAACAAAATAGGTACATAGCTTGGAAGGTATTGTGCTGAAGAAACTAAAAAGAGCCAAGTAAAGAAAACAGTTGCGATTGCAGTAATAAACAATTGGAAGATTTGGTAAAGCGCAGCATGCTGGTTTAATTTTGCGAATAAGCCTTTTAAGGTGTGTTTACAAATACTAATCATGATTAAATGCAAATTCCTTATTAAGCTAGTCATAAATGGAAGAGCAATGCATAAGGAAAGTAAGGACAGTGCACGTTGCAACCAAATTGTATAACCTTCTGTTTTGGGAATAGGATGATCGATCAAAAATTCGCATAACCAAGCGTTGCACCAGACAATTGCGTTGATTAAAAAGAAATGAATAGCTATTTTTAAAATAGGCTTCTTTACAATATTCCAAAGACGATTGCCGGAAATATGCGTTTGGACGGAAGCGAGAATGTTTTGGTACAATTCACCCCAAGATTTCAAGTTTTTCGGAATTAAGCGAGAAAAGACATCTATGACAACTTCTTCTTTGGCCGACAAAAGATTTACAAAGATGATGGTAAAAAGTGCAATACCGACTGTAATGGCCATTAGATAGCCATTATCGACACCTAGCGATTGTGCTAGTGCTGCAATAACAAAGCTGAATTCACCGATTTGGGATTTGGGTAAGGCAGCTCGAAGAGCAACAACACCTTTTTGCCCGCTTAAAAAGAAGCCTAGCCATGCACTACTGAGTTGTCCCAAAAAGACCACAATAGACAAAATTAAAATAAGACCTATATTATGTCCGATGATTTTAGGATCAATGAGCATGCCAATTGAAACGAAAAATACAGCCGTAAAGACATCTCGGATAGGTGCAATCATTGTTTCCAATTTATGGTTAATTTGAGTGCTCGAAAAGATAGCTCCTGCTAAAAAGGCTCCTAAAGCATTCGAATAACGACTAGATAGTGCACTCAACCATAGAATAAGTCCGACAACACAAATATGCGCAATTTCTTCATTCGCAATACGATGGAGAAGCTTGATAAAACGTTGTGCAGCCAATCGTCCAAAAATCAGCATGCTTGAAATAAATACCGTAATCCAAAAGAGTAAGTTAATACATTCGGCTAAATTAAAATGGCCATTACGTGCATTGGATAGTACCACCAATAAGATAACCGCAAAAATATCTTCAAGAACAGCCACACCGATAGTAAATTGTGCAAAGGGTTGTTTAAGGGCGTTTTTATGTTTTAGAATAGGAACAGCAACCATGCTCGAACTGATGGCAAAAATAGCCCCCAAAAACGTTCCTAAGATGGGCGTCCAGCCTAAACAGTACGCAACCATTGCACCCGTAAAAAACGCCATAATTGCCTGCAAAAACATTGCCAGAAAGGACGGGAACAAGGTTTGTTGCAGTTTTTTAAGGTCAAACTCTAAACCAATACAAAACATCAAGAAGATAACGCCTAATTCACTAATACTATGAATAGAAGCTTCATCACGAATCACCAAATTGGAAGTTGTATAAGGGCCTACGATCAATCCCGAAAGGATATATCCTAAAATACTAGGCCAACGAAGTATTGAAAACAAAATTGAGACAATACTCGCTACGACAACAATTGTTGTTAAATCTTGAATGATATGATGGCTTGCTTCCATTTTAAATCCCTGCGGTTTTTCTTGACGAATTTATTAAATATGCTACTATTTTATTATAAAGACGTCTTATAGTATTAATTTAAAGCAAATATGTCATTGATTGGCAAGCTATTTTCGTTCATGTCTCACGACATTGGAATCGATTTGGGAACAGCAAATACACTCGTTTTTGCGAAGGATCGAGGTGTGGTGTTAAGCGAACCCAGTGTTGTTGCTATTTTTAATAAAACACGCAAGGTACGTGCCGTTGGTTTAGAAGCCAAAAAGATGTTAGGTCGTACACCGGGTAACATAACGGCTTTGCGTCCCATGAAAGATGGCGTTATTGCCGATTTTGAGGTTACAGAAGCCATGTTGCGCTACTTTATCAATAAGGTATGCCGTAATCATCGTTTTATTCCTCCACGTGTCGTTATTGCAGTCCCTTCTGGTATCACAGAAGTTGAGCGGCGTGCTGTAAAAGAATCCGCAATTCATGCGGGTGCACGCGAAGTTCTTCTTTTACAAGAGCCTATGGCTGCTGCTATTGGAGTCGGCTTGCCTATTGAGGAGCCTGCAGCCAATATGATCGTTGATATTGGTGGCGGTACAACGGAAGTGGCTATTATTTCCCTTTCTGGAATGGTCTTTACGCGTAGTTTACGTGTAGGTGGCGACCAAATGGATATGGCTATTGCAAGTCATTTGAAAAAGACGTATAACTTAATGATCGGTGAACGAATGGCCGAAGACATTAAAATAGCGATTGGTTCCGCCACGGCTTTAGAAGAAGAGCTTACGTTAGATGTTAAAGGGCGTGATACCATTTCGGGACTTCCTCGGACCATAACCATCTCTTCGGTTGAAGTACGAGAAGCGCTTTTTGATGCTTTAACGGCTATTGTAGAACTCGTTCGTCAAGCTTTAGATCGTTGTCCACCAGAATTATCGGCTGACTTAGTAGATCGTGGTATTGTTCTTGCAGGAGGTGGATCTTTGATTCGTAATCTGGACCGAAAGATTAGTGAGGCTACGCAATTACCTGTTATTATTGCGGATGATCCTTTGCGTGCTGTTGCTAACGGAACAGGTGCAGTTTTACAAAATTTGAACTTTTGGTTAAACGAAGAATTTTAGGGTGTGCACAAGCGATTTTGGGGACGTTTTCTAATAGCAATAATTATTTTTACGTTAATTTGGGAAATTTTGTTTCCATTTGCTTTTAAACGGACCTTACATACTTATTTTTTGGCACTTCAAATGCCTGTTCATCGTTTAAAAACCTCTTTAAATCAGTTACAAGCACGCATTGCCCTTAACGTTGGTTCTAAAAATGAATGGATTCAAATAGCCAAGGAATTGGCTCAAGAAAACGCATACTTACGTCTTAAATTACATGAACAGGCCGACCAAATTGATTTGTCTCAACGTGTTTTAGAGCTTAATAAGGTGCGTGTTGAGGAAAATTTCAAACCGGTAATTGCCCGTGTTCTTTATCGAAAGTTCGAAACTTGGTCGCAATTTTTTATCATTGATAAAGGGAGCAAAGATGGGCTAGAAGTCGGACATGGTGTTATCTGTTCGGGAGGAATCGTTGGAAAAATTAGTGAAGTAAAGACAGATATTGCTTTTATCGAACTCGTTACAAATCCTACCTTTCGCCTATTGGTAAAGATAGAAAATGATGCATTACCACATGCCTTAATGGGTTGTGTCCAAACATCTAAAAACTGCTTAATTGCTCATTTAACGGGTTTGGAGGCGGATGATGCCCATTTGTGTCCAAGGCAGGTTGAAACGACTTTCATAGGGCAACAATTTCCTAATCACATTTCAGTAGGACAGCTATTTGAGGTTGAGCTTAAAACAAATGAATGGATCGGTACGGTTCACTTAGGTAATTATTTACAGTGGTTGGATGAGATTTGTGTCTTGGTTCCAATAAAAACATTATGAAGTTTTTTTATCATGTAAGTGTTTTTTTAGCTCTACATCTGCCTTTATGGATGCTTGTCACCTGTGTATCTGAGTGCATCCATTATCCATTCTATTTGTATGGCTTATGGGTTTTGTCGTCAGTAGCTGTGCTCAATGGGTGTGAAGCTTTAGCTTGTTTATCGATCATGGGCCTGTTTGAAGATGCTTTATGCCCGTTAAATCGTTCGTTTGGCACAGTTACATTTTGGCTGGTTGTTACCATGTTTTCTTTTAAGACGGCTTCTTGGAAAAATACCTTTCGTTATCGGCCACGTTTTTGGGGGTTTTCGCTAAATTTATTGCTTATTTTTGAGATAATTACTACCAAAAGTTGTTTTGCCAATAACTTAGCTTGTTCACTAAGCTATTACTTTTTACCTGGTGTTTTTTCCGTAATAATGGTGGAATGGCTTGCCCCCTATTGGCTAAAACTATTAAAAAGGTATTTTATCTAACATGCGTTTATGTAAATATTGTGCGCTTGGAAACGACTATTGGATTCTGGATCCACAGAATTGTTCCGAAATGTCCCCTCAAGAAATGCGATCCTTTTGCGATCGTCATTGGGGATTAGGAGGGGATGGCATTCTTTATGGCCCCAAACAAAGGGAAAATACTTCTGAGTTTTTGGTCGATATTTATAATGCTGATGGAACTTTGGCGGAAATAAGTGGCAATGGATTGACGATTTTTTCACGTTACTTATTGGACCAACAGTATGTTAACTTAAACCAATCGTTTGCCATTATACCATCGCAATCTTGTAAGGTACAAGCCTCATGTGTATCGCAAAACAACCAGATTGTTTCTGAAGTTATTCTGGGTAAAGGTCATGTAGAAGCTGTTTTGGATTATCCTGTGGCTCAAGAATTTCAGGAAAAATTTTCTTTGCCATCTGTACTGAAGCTTTACAAAGTAAACATGGGAAATCCGCATTGTGTCGCACCGGTCGAAAAAGTTTCCCGTATTTTAGCTGAAACCTTAGGACCTATTTTGGAACAACACCCCGCATTTCCTCAGAAAACGAACGTACAATTTGTTGCGTATGATTTAGAGGCATCACATGCTCAAATTGAAATTTGGGAGCGAGGTTCTGGGTATACCTTAGGGTCAGGTTCTAGCTCGTGTGCCGTTGCATGCGCTTTATCGCATTTAAAAAACAAAATAAATACTATTTTTACTTTAAATATGCCAGG
>CAZIZB010000045.1:0-5488 GCA_964543635.1 uncultured Opitutales bacterium
AAAGTAAAAAGGATTAAGCTTGCCAAGAATTTTGTTTTGACCTATAGTAAACTGCAAAAATTATTAAAACGCAGGTTTTTGCAAGTAACAAATTTTGAGTGTGTGAATAAATTTTTTATACAAGATCTTAATTTTGAGAAAGACATCGGTGCCAATAGTATTTTGTTGGAAGTTGGGCCCTTTAAATTCGTTATTGATGCGGGAATGGATCCAAAGCAATTAGGAAATAAAGCATTGCCTAATTTTGATGTTTTGAAACCCAATTCTATTGATTTTATTGCCTTAACACATTGCCACTTAGATCACTTGGGTGGTTTACCGATTTTGGCAAAAAAGCAGCCACAAGCGCAAGTTCTTGTGAGTTATCCAACGAGTTTGTTGGCGCCTTTGATGCTCGAGAATTCGTATTCGGTAATGTGCCGTCAGAAGGATGAGAAATCGATCCCGGAATATCCGTTGTTTACCAAAGAAGACGTTTCGGCTCTTCAAAAACGGTTTTTTGCGCTTAAGTTCGGCAAACCGTACTGCATCGAAAAGGACGGTCATCAAGCGCGATTGACGTTTTTTGCGGCAGGTCATGTTTTAGGTGCATCAAGCCTCCTTATAGAATATGAAGGTCGGCAAATCTTTATTACGGGTGATATTCTTTTCTCCGATCAAAATTCGCTTAAAGGTGCACAAGCTCCGCAATTAGCGCCCTTAGATGTGTTAGTTTTAGAAACAACGCGCGGCTGTACCGAACGAACTGCTTTGCGACGAGCCGAAGAAGAACGTTTGATTAAAACGATTTCTAAAACAATAAAACGTGGCGGTATTTGCCTAATTCCGGCATTTGCATTAGGACGTATCCAAGAACTATTGGTACTACTTTATAATGCCAGAAAAGAGAATAAATACCCCGAATGTCCGATTTATTGTTCTGGCTTAGGAATGGCTTTAGTCAGCACCTTTGACGCAATTGGAAAGACGACTTCTGCAGTTAATTTCAGTCGGCAAATTTTGAAAAAGTTAAACATCAAGCAATTGCGTCGCAAAAAAATTGATCCCAAAACAACGAAATTAAAAGGCCCTGCAATTTATTTGTTAAGTAGCGGTATGCTTGTAGAACATACACCTGCTTACAAGATTGCTTCGTGCCTTTTAAAAGACAATAAGAATTCGATTTGTTTTGTGGGATACTGCGATCCAAGTACACCTGGAGGTCAACTTTTACAAACGCAGCCTAATGAGGTTTTCAAATTTGAGGAGTTCGATTATTCGATACCTGTTCGTTCGAAAATTGAGAAGTTCGATTTGAGTGGACATGCTGATCGTGAAGATTTGTATCAATTTGTCCTTGCGCAAAAGCCAAAAAAGTTAATCTTAACGCATGGTGATGAGGATGCCCGCCAGTGGTTTGTTCAAAAATTTGAAGACCATTCGAAGTCTTTTGACGTCCTCAATCCCAATGTTGGGCAACGTTACGAAGTATAGGAATGTATGAGTTCGGAAGGATCCATTAGTGCAAAAGAAGCACGTTTAACGCGTTATCAGCCAGGTAGTTTGGGTGAATTATGGGCGATTTCATGGCCCTTGATGTTAGCTTCTTTTTCAGGAAGTTGCATGACTTTTATCGATCGTGCTATTTTGGCTCGCTATCAAACAGAAGCGTTTGTTGCTTGTTCGGCAGCTCAACCCTGGTTTTGGACGATAGAAGGTTTTTTGTTATCCTTTGTCATTGTGACGGAAATCTTTGTCGGTCGTTTCAATGGCTCTCGTGAGTATAAAAAAATAGGACCAGCTGTTTGGCAAATGGTTATCTTTTCGCTTGTAACCGAATTGCTCTTACTGCCTATTAGTTTAAATGCACGTTATTTGCTTGCGGATACCGTTCAAGATTTGGCGCTTCCCTATTTGCAAATGCTTTTGGTTACCTTGCCATTTGATATTGCTGCATTTGGAGCCATGGGGGCATTTTTTGTAGGTCGAGGCGATACGAAAAAGATACCCATTGTTTTACTCATTTGTGGATGCTTAAATTTGGTTTTAGATATTTGGTTCGTTTTTGGTGGCTTAGGAATACCAAGTATGGGGATTATCGGTGCTGCATTAGCCACGAATATTGCACACGTTTTTGGTTTTTTTGTCTTTTTATTTCTTTTTCTTCAGAAAAAATATCGAGAAAAATACGCTATCGGCTCGTTCCGATGGTCTTGGAGTTTTTTTAAACAATGTGTAGATGTGGGAATGCCCAATGCTATTGGTTGTTTTTGTTTAATGACTGGATGGTCGCTTTGTTATCAATTACTGGCCTTGCATACCTCATCACTTGTGTTTACTGCTTATAGCATTGCGTTTACTATTTTTAATGTGATGTTTTTTGTCATGGATGGGATGAGTAAGGCGGTAGGTACGCTTTGTTCGAATTTTATCGGAGCAGAACAACCTGCATTAATGCGATCCGTTTTAAAGCAATCCTGTCGATTAACATTCTTTTTTGCAGTTTTCTTTTTGGTTTTTTTGTTGTTTTCAAATCCGATGATTCGTTTCTTTTCTTCGGAAGAGTTGTTTGAAAATCCTCTATTTAAACAGCAAACATTTGTGTTTTTAGCATGGTATTGGGTTATATTCGTTCTCGACACCCTACGTTTTTGTGCACAATACTTTATGTTTGCTTTGACCAAAACAAAGGTCGTACTGATTTTTAATGTCGTATTTTGTTGGGGATTGATTATTGTACCGACGTATTATTTTGTTGTAAAACTCAAGTGGAATCCGATTATTTATCCACAATTATCATGTTTGGAGTGTTTCCTTTTACTCGTTATTTTTAAACTTTGGTTTAATAAGGGTACTTGGTTGCAACAAAAGAAATTAAAAGCATAGTTAGGCCTGAATTTTAGGGATAAAAAGCTTCTCAACTCTTTTATTCATTGCTTGCGCACAATCCACGCAAAGGCGTTTTTACCAGTAATAATGATAGGGGTATTAGCATTAAGCGGTTCATTTTCCGCATAGGCTTCACAAACTTGTCCATCGATAATGATTTTACCGCTTGGCATGAGAGGCGTGAGTGTAGTACCTGTTCGTCCAGTAAAGTTTTCGTTTAGACTTGCTTGAGATGTTTTGCTAATCGTTTTTAAAAGAGTAAAGCAGTTTAATCCACGACGAACCAACCCTAATTTCCATGCGATTGCAATAAGGATACACGTAATGATACAGCTATACAATACCGTACTGAAGGGTTGAAGGAGTAATTTCCAAGAAAGGTCAATTCCTGGCCAAAGATCGATACCACTTAGCCCAAGTCCTAAAAAGAGGCAAACAATACCAAGAAAAAGGACAATTAAAGTTCCAAAAAAGAAAAGATCTCCTAAAATACAACAAATCCCTACAAATAGAAGTCCCCAAGCTTCGTAGCCGCCAAATCCTGCTAGAAAATTAACAAAAAAACTGAGGCTTAAACATCCCAACCCTAATAATCCCATTAGTCCAAAGCCAGGGGTTTTAAATTCCAAGAAAAGTAGGAAAAATCCAATACCGGACAAAATCGGTATAAGGCCTTGCATCATTTTTGCAAATTGTTCGAAACCAGTGGGACTAAAATAAACAATTTCAGATTCTTTTGAGTCTAAAAATTGTACCAATTGGCCTTCTGTTTCAAAAGTACCTTCAGATAATAAAGGCTTTCCTTTGTGCTTTTGTTCTGCTTCTGCTGCTGTTAATGTTAATAATTCACCAGCTGGCTTGATGACCTTACCGTCCCATTTAAGAACAAAATTAATATCCATCATAGCACGTTGGATGGACGCACGTATAGGGTCTTTTTCGGTTAATGTTCGGATTTTTGCGTTTAGATAACTATCGATTTTTGCTTGCATGTTTTTATCTAAATTTTTTCCTTCACCATCAATAACGGCAGCAGCCCCAATAATACCATTCGGTTTGAAGAAGATACGATCGCAAGTAATGGCAATAAAAGATCCTGCCGAAATGGCTTCTTGGATATACGCAATAGTTTCTAGTTTTACTTTTTGCAACATTGCTAAAATTTCTAACGTACTATCTACTTGGCCTCCTGGCGTGTTAATCGCCAAAATAACACGATCATATTGCTCCGCTTCTGCCTTTTTGAGACCTCTGCGCAAGATGCATTCTTGAACGTAATCAATAGGCCCTTCTATAGGAATGATAAGGTTTTTTCCAAAACTAAAGGAATTAATTCCGAGACTTAAAAATGCAGCGATTTTGAGAAACAGGATGTTTTTTGACATAAATTTTTAAAAGTATTCCGATTAATATTACAAAAATTGAATAAAATTGTCCACGCGAAAGATTGCAGATGAGAGGAGCGTCAGGTTCTCGAAATCGTTCTAAGAAACAGCGCATTATTCCATAAAAAATGAGAAAATTACAGCTTAATTTCCCTGGAGAGTGGATTACAATTTGTTTTTTAAAAATGTAATAAGTTGCTATTATAAAAATGAGAAGACCTTCGCCCAATGCCTCATAAAGTTGTGAAGGATGCCGCGCAAACAGTTCGCCATTATATAAAATTCCCCAAGCCATTTGTGTAGGCTTTCCAATAACTTCTGCATTAATAAAATTGGCACAGCGTCCAAAGAAGATTCCAAGGCTTCCCAACCAAACGGTTAGATCTGTCAGGGAAAATAGAGCGTATTTTTGCTTTCTACTGAGCCAATAAAGTGCAAGTGTGATGCCAATAAATCCACCATGACTGGACATGCCTCCATGCCAAATCGCAACGATTTCGAATAAATTTTCCCAATAATAATCGAATTGATAAAATAGAACATATCCTAAACGACCTCCTAGTAAAACCCCGAAAAATAAGGCAAATAAATACGTTTGTTGCTGCTCGTAGGAGAGCTTGAGGAGTCCTTTGTTCCCTAATTGTTTTAGGAAAAGATAGGCTAACCAAAAGGCTAAGAAATAAGCAAATCCGTACCAACGAATTCCGTCAATCGGCCAAGTTGGTGGGAATTTTATTAAAAAAGGATCTAAGTTATGCACCCAATAAGCCAACATAAATGCTAATCATTTAAAGACGGCTCTTTTGCTTTTTCAGTATATCCAGAATCTTGGCGTTGAAAATTAACAGCATTTTTGCGCATATACGTATCAAAAACTTCCTGCGCACTCATGCCCAAGGTTTGCGCTAAACTGATTACAAAATGGATGATATCGATAAGCTCAACTTTTGCGTGTTCTAAATCTTCTTTTTGATAATGAGCCCACCACTTCCACGGAACACAATCGACTAATTCGGAAACTTCCTGCTGTAAAGCACGCGAATATTTTAAAACCCATTCTGTCAGATTTTTTTGCATGATCTGATCAGCGTCTTGTCCCAAAATGCGCACATTTAAAGCATGCTGCATTTTAAACATTTCTTCTAGCTTATCCATTTTGAAAAACTGGTAGGCCGGCAGGGATTCGAACCCTGAACCAATGGCTTAAAAGGCCACTGCTCTACCGTTGAGCTACC
>CAZIZB010000046.1:0-5451 GCA_964543635.1 uncultured Opitutales bacterium
TAAGAAAATTTTTAGATTTTCCATATAATCGTTGTAAGAAGTCCATTAAATTTCTGCACAACTTGATGAAACAAGTTGCATTATAAGAAGTTTTTTGTTATACTATTATTAGAAGGGAAAATAAATGAAGTTTTTTGCACATGATATAAACACGACGGGATTATCAGTAATTTCGTCAGAAAGGGCTGGGCTTTTTATCCAAATTCTATGTTTATTGGCACTTATTGTTGTTGGATCTTACCTTTTTACACAGCTAAAAGGACGAACGTTTAAACTTAAACGAGGAATTAAGACACAAAAGAAATTGGAAATTTTGGAAACCAAGGTTTTAGGGAATCGTCAATTTCTATGCGTAGTTGCCTATGAAAAGCAGCGTATTTTACTGGGGGCCAGCCCTAATGGTTTGCAATTCCTTTGTTCTTTAGATCCAGACAAAGGACAAACAGCTTCCAACAAAAATTTATAAAAAAAACTAGTGATTTAAGAAAAAAAACCGTTATTGTATAAGTATGAATAATTATATTCAGCGTTTTTTAGAGGAAGACAAAGGTTATTTGTCACAACACGTTTGTAAAACAATAGCAAAAGAAAAGTTGGCTTTACCCAATCCTGACTTTGTCGATCAAGTTTTTTTGAATAGTGATCGCTCCAATCAGGTTCTCAACAGTCTCATGCGTTTGCGCAATCATGGTCGTTTGGCAAACACGGGATATATTTCCATTTTACCTGTTGACCAAGGAATTGAACACTCTGCAGGTGCCAGTTTCGCTCCAAATCCAGAGTATTTTGATCCTGAAAATTTAGTACGCTTGGCCATTGAAGGTGGTTGCAATGCCATTGCTTCTACTTATGGTGTTTTGGCCAGTGTTGCACGCAAATATGCTCACAAAATTCCATTTGTTGTTAAATTAAACCACAACGAATTGTTAACCTATCCGAATAAGTTCGATCAAATTTATTTCGCGGATGTCGATCAAGCGTACGATATGGGTGCTGTAGCCGTTGGCGCAACCATTTACTTTGGTTCACCTGAATCCAGCCGTCAGATTGAAGAAACAAGCGCTGCATTTGCTCGTGCACACGAATTAGGAATGGCAACGATTTTATGGTGCTATTTGCGTAATCCAGCTTTCAAATCCGACCAAGATTATCACACAAGTGCCGACTTAACAGGTCAAGCCAATCACTTGGGGGCAACGATCGGTGCAGACATCGTAAAGCAAAAATTACCAACCAATAATGGCGGTTACAAATCCTTACCAAAATTCGGTAAAACTCACGATAAAGTTTATTCTGAACTTTCATCCGATCATCCGATTGATTTAACACGCTACCAAGTTGCTAATGGATACATGGGACGCGTAGGATTGATCAACTCAGGAGGTGCATCCGGAAACAACGACATTATGGACGCAATCGCCACAGCCATTATAAATAAGCGCGCAGGTGGTATGGGGCTTATCTTGGGACGTAAAGCCTTCCAAAAGCCTTTTGCAGAAGGTGTAGAACTTCTACATGCCGTTCAAGACGTCTATTTAGAAGATTCAATCACGATCGCGTAATTGAAACTACAAAAACTAAGCTTGATGAGTAAAAGGCTCATCAAGTTTGGTAAAAAAATACAGGAATCCTATTTCAAACAGTGCAAATTAGCGATAGAAATGCCGCTAAGCAAAGCACCTACGATTCCTAAAAATCCTTGATCGGTTCCGCACAAGTAAAGGTTTTCATAGCCAAACGTTCCTAAACGACACTTTTCTGGAAAACCATAAATAGCCCCATTAAAATGCTTCGTAAAGCGTTCTATCGTTAATGGCGTAAAACTGTCTTGGGCAATACATGACGTCGGTTTTACACCTCCTAAAAGACGAAATGCACATTGCTGAGATTGTTCTAACGATACTTGTTTCTGCTTACGGTAAGCCTCTTGATCTAATTCTTTCCACGCATGATAACTCGCTAAATGCGTCGTTCGCAAGGTTGTTCGAGCTATCGTTTGTTCTTCACAATAATTTTCTGGAATGCAAATAACGCCACTTTTTAAGTCCATAAACTCTTGCGTAGGGCAATAGTGAGCTTTATCGGATTGATTAAAAAATACAATCGTATTTTCCCAACCATAAGCTTGGGGCAACTGCTCAAACGTGGTAATTGTTTCCGCAAAACTTAATAATGGCGCCGTATAATTTTGCGACACTCCACACAAGTTTAAAGTCTCACAATAACCAATCGATGAAATAATCTGATGCGCACGAACAACTTCTCCGGATTTTAACAATAATCCTTCCGCACGGCTATCATTTGTAAGTATCGCCGCAACCTCTGTTTTCACACGTAATGTACCACCCCATTCGCGATAACGATCCCGTAAAAGCTTTAATAATGTTCGTACGCCACCTTTAGGACGGGCAAAACCCTCCTGGTAAATCGCCTTAAATAAAATAACAAATTGGCGCCAATCAAGATCATTAATATGTGCACTACCATAATAAAATAGCGGCAAAAGCAGCATTTCTTGCAAAAGTGGCTCTTGAATAAATTGCTTTAAAACCTCCCGTGTCGAAACAAAAGTAGGTCCAGTTAATTCTGTTTCAGCAGTCGTAGCAATGGCATGTATTAATTTTTGAAAACCTTCTCGTTCCTTTGGAAATTTGTCTTCAATCTCCGCCAACAACACATTAAAATCATTCGTAAATTTTAAGGTTAATTCTGGAAATTGTATCAAAGAACTTTTTTGTTCTGACAACTGTAGCGCTTCGTAAGGAATACGTAATTGACGGCACAATTTCGCCAATGGATGGCCTTTGGTTCCCGCTTTTACATAATTCGTAAGTGCATGCAAACCAACATCATATTTAATACCATCCTTCAAATAAAAACTGTTCAACCCACCAATTGCGTTGTGCTGCTCAACAATAAGTACTTTTTTACCCGCTAAAGCCAATCGTAATCCCGCACCTAAACCCGACATACCAGCACCAATAACTACAACATCCCAAAGCACTTCCTGCATTTTTTATTCCTCCAAATAATGTTGCACAAGCGACGCATTTGGCAACTGAGCATCCACCATCCACGTATAAATTTGATGAGCCACATCTTTATCTGAACTATATTGCGCTAAAATAAGCAAACACCGACTTAACCAATAAATTTCATTTACACTCAACGATAAAGCATCGTTTTCCCCAAAAAACGGATAACAAGTATCCCATAAAACGTCTTGCAAAGCCTCTAAATTATTTTGATCTTTATAAACATAAGCTAATTGCAAAGCTATTTCAAGCCGTAAACCTACCGGCATCGTTTCTTTTAATAAAAACTCTAATTGATCTTGTATAGTATTCAAACCTATCTTTTGCGATAACAAATTACATTTGATCATCAAAAATCGACACCAAAGCGCTTGATCCTGGCTTAATTCCGACAAAAGACTCTCAAAAATTGAATAAGCTAAATCATATTGTTTCACATTCAAAAGTAAAAGTCCTTGCTTCAAACGCGCCTCCTGGGCTAAAGGATGCTTTGGGAAATCTTCATAGACTGACTGCAAAATTTCAATAGCCTCCAATTGACCTTCTAATCCACATTCTTCAGCATAATCAGCTGCCTGCAATTTAAAAAGCGGAATCCAATTATTATCGCTCGTTTGCTGACAAGTACTTAGCAATAACTGTTTTGCTTGCACAAAAGCGTGTTGCTTTGCACTTAATTGCGCAGATAATAAAATAGCCTGAAAACGAATTTGTTGAGAAATTCCAATAGGTGCATTTTGAAACCAATCTAAATAATGTTGGGCTTCTTCATCACGATCCATAAAACAAAGCACTTGCGCACTCCACAAATAATAATCCGCACATTCTTCCAAGGTTAAAAATCGTACAACTATCGTTTTTAGAATCTGTTCAGCCTTATCATACGCGTTAAGTTTTATCAGACATTTAGCACGTAACAATTTGCTTACCTCTTTTGTTGCTATGCTGCCATTAAACGTTTCCAAATACTGCAATACGTCTGCAAAATTTCCTAATTCAAACTGATGTTTAGCAAATAAAAAAGCCAATTGTTCTTCCTGCGATAAGCTTAGCAAGCGATAAGATCGACAAAACTCCAATTGATGTTCTAATTCTTTTTGGCTTTCTTTACATAAAATTCCACACAAACACCATTCATAGGCTATTTCTTGAGCTAAAAAATGTGTAGGTTCTTTAAAAAGCAATTCCTGATAAATGCAATAAGCACGATCATATTCTCCTAATAAAGTATATAATTCCGCCTGCAATTTTCCTAAAAAAAACAATTTATTGGTATCTATTTCCAAAATTTTTGCTTCTTCTAAAAAATCAGCGGCACAACGATAATCGGGAGTCGCTTTAAAACACTCGTTTTTTGCCAAAAGCTCGTAAACATAAGCCAAAAGAGTCTTATCGGCTGTTTTTACTAACTGCAACAAATCTTTTTTGGCCTGTTCATATTGTCCCAATTCAATATAACAATTTGCCAATAAAATCGACAGGTAATGACAATAAAATATGTTTTGCTTACGCTTATATAGCTTGTAAAAACGCTTTAATCCCTTTATACGCTGCTTCAAATCAGGAACTGAACGTAACCATTCAGAAAAAACAACATCCAATAACTGAAGGTTCGTAAAATTTTGCTTTAAAATCTTTAAGACCGCATCATCAACAGCCTCATGCAATTCCGTTTTTACTCGAAAAAACCAAAACAAATAATGACTCTGTACGTCTATAGTGTTTTCTTTTTTTAAAGCAGCTTCCAATAAAACTTTAAGCTGCTCAAAACGTTTTTGAGTAAATAAAATCGGAATATATGTTAACAAATTATCCTTAAAAAAAACTTCTTCATTAAAAACTCCCATTTGCCCCACTTTTATTTCAAGGGCTAAATGATATAAAAATTCGTACGTAGGCAAAGCAAGTGATTTACGTAAATCCCACCAAAAATTAGCCCATTTTGGTAATCCCACGTGCGTATCAAGTATTTTCAACCACCCTATTAAAACCTTAGAAAAAACATCTTTAGGCTCAAACAAAGGAACCACACATCCTTTTTTTTCAATAAATTTTTGAAGAAATGCATAGGTTGCATAATTGTCTTCATTTAAAATAGTAAGCTGTAAGTACTGATAAGCCTCTCTAAAATCAGATCTTAAAAAAGCAATTTTAGCAAGCAAAGAGCGAGCTTCTGCACCTTTCGGGAAAACGTCAAAATAATGCTTTTGTAAGTTTGTTTCCGCCAAATTAATCAAATTAAAATCCAAAGCAATACGTTCTGCCGGGAAAAAATTTGAAGCAGTAAACCCCACATAAGGAATTAACAAGAGGCAAAACAACCTAAATACCATAGAAAGATACTCACCCAAAAGAGAGCCAAGGTCAAGCAAGAAGGGAGATAAAACAAGTCTGAGCACTCTAGTCTAAAGCAAGT
>CAZIZB010000047.1:0-5437 GCA_964543635.1 uncultured Opitutales bacterium
GTATTGTGGAATGTCTTTATATGTGGGAAATGCAGCGAGATTTGCCAGTGGAAGAGTTGTTTGCTGCTTATTGTGAGGAAAAGCGTGAGGATGTAGAAGAAGAGGTTTTACAAGCAGATTTTGTTTTAGATAGTTTAAAGGGCGTTTCAAATTATTCTGACGTTTTAGATGAAAAAATTCGTAATTGTGCAAAAAACTGGTCTTTTTCGCGCATTGCAAGAATGGATTTGGCAATTTTACGTTTAGCTATTTATGAGCTCTTTTTTGTAAAAACACCAGCTCCGATTGTCATCAATGAAGCAGTAGAATTGAGTAAGATTTACTCTTCGGATGATGCAAAACGCTTTATTAATGGTATTTTAGATTATTTGTCGAAGGAAGCTGTAAAATGATTTTTAGTATTTTTAAACGCTTTAAAGAGGGATTTGTTAAGACGCAAAAGCAGTTGTTTTCTGGCTTAGCAAGTATTTTTTCAAAAGCTTTGATTTCAGAAGAAGATTGGCAGCGTTTTGAAGCTAATTTATACAGTGCAGATTTTGGGCCCGTGGTTGTTGAAGAAATTTTAAAACGTATGCGACAGGTTTCAAAAGATCAGAAATTAGACGGTGCTGAAACCTTAAGGCAGGTTTTGGAAGAGCTTTTACAAGGGTCTGAAGGTCGTTTAGAAGGCTTAGAAAAGGATCTGCAAGTCATTTTGTTGTTGGGGGTTAATGGTGTTGGTAAGACCACGACTGCGGCTAAATTGGGTTATAATTGGAAAAATGCTGGCGACAAGGTTTTATTAGGTTCTTGCGATACCTTTCGTGCTGCAGCAGATCAACAACTAAAAACTTGGGCCAGTCGCCTAGAATTGGATTGTGTAGGCAGTCATCAAGGGGCAGATGCGGCTGCAGTGGCTTATGATGTTTGTCAAGCTGGTATGCATCGCGAATGTCGTTGGGTGTTGTTGGATACAGCAGGTCGTTTGCATAATAAGATAGGCTTGGTTGAAGAATTAAAGAAGATGGTTCGTGTGTTAAAGAAGTGCGGTGAACAATTTCCCCAGCATCGTTGGTTGGTTATTGATGGCTCTTTAGGTACGAATTCGATTGAGCAAGCAAAACTTTTTCATGAAGCGGTTGGATTAACCGGTCTTATTGTAACCAAATTAGATGGTTCTAGTAAGGGTGGAGCGCTTGTAGGTATTTATAATGCTTTAAAAGTTCCGATTTATTATGTTGGGCTAGGAGAATCCCCAGAGGACTTGCAAGCGTTTTCCATACAGGCTTATGTGGATGCCATTGTTGGCGAACGTAAACCAGACGCATAATGATTTTTTTGGGTATAGGTATTGGTGTTTTAGGCACTTGGCTGTTCTTTAGAAACCGTTTAGAGTGTGCCTGTAAATACGATCAAGAGCATGAAATAGCCATTCGTTTGCAGGCAGAATTAGCTGCAGAACGTGTTATTACGCAGAATTATCGGCAGCAATTGGAAGGTTTAGAAGAACGTTTATCGCACCAATTTAAGTCGGTTTCTCTTGAGTTATTTAAAGAAAATGCCCAAGTTTTCGTGCAATTAGCGGAACAAGGCGTTAAGCAATATAGTACGGAAGCAAAAGACGCCTTAAGCAATCAGCGGGTCATTTTGGAAAAAATGATGGAGCCCTTAAAGTTGGATTTGGAACGTTTTACCGAAAAAGTAGAACAATTGGAGCGTGGACGTCAACAGACCGATATTACCTTTAAAGAGCAGTTGCAGCAACTCAATCAAGTACAAGTAAAGTTAGAAAGTAAGACCGATTTATTGACACATGCGTTTTGCAATCCTAATCAAAGAGGGCGTTGGGGCGAATTGCAATTGCGACGTATTGTGGAAGTTGCAGGTATGTTGGAATACGTTGATTTTGAAGTGCAAGTTTCAGTACAAGAAGGGGCCTTTCGTCCCGATATGGTGATTCGTTTGCCCAATGATCGCTGTGTTATTGTAGATGCCAAAACGCCACAATTAGAAGATTTTCTAGTAGCCTTACAAGAACAGAAGGATGAAGCAGCTCAGCAGAAAATCCTTAAAAACGCCTGCTTAAGAATTCGCGAACTTGTCGCTAAATTAAGTGCTAAGAATTATGGGGCGCAATTTGAGCAGTCCGCAGATTTTGTGGTTTTATTTTTTCCGGGTGAATGGATTTTTAGTCACGCATTACAGGCCGATAGCGAATTAATTGAATATGCTTGCAAGCATAATGTGGTCTTTGCAACACCAACAACGCTTATTGCTTTGTTAAAGGCGATCCATTATGGTTGGCGACAAAATAAAATGCTTGAGGAGGTCAAGGCTGTTGAGCGACTAGGTAGCGAATTGTACGAGCGAATGGTGAATTTTGCAGCTTATTTTCAAGATTTGCGGAAAAATCTAGGGAAAACTGTTGAAAGTTTTAATCAGGTACTCGGTTCTTTAGAGGCGCGTATGTTGCCAGCAGCACGTAAATTAAATGCTTTTTCTAAGAAAAATTTAGAATTACACTTCCCAGAAACTTTGGAAATTTCTTTAAAAGGAAGTAGTAAAACTTTGGAAATTAAGGGAAATCTTGAAGAAAATCTTGAAAAATAACACTTTTTCTTAAAGTTTTGAAAAAAAGCGCCGTTTTTATTTATTAAAGTCTTGCGTGTTAAAAACAAAATAGGCATGATAACAAGACTTGAAGAATTATGCAAACAAAGTTGGACATACATGATTTTTGGGTCAATCAGACAAAAGGGTCTAAGCAAGCTGTTTGGTTGCGAAGTCATGTTCGTTTATCGAGAAACCTTAATGGGTTTCCTTTTTCAGACCAAGCAAGACCTGAGCAGAAAAGTAAAATAACTCATCAGATACAAAAAGCGATACAGACCTTGCCAAGGTTTTCGAAAGATTTTGTAAGTTTTGATTGGGGTACGTGCTCGGAACATGAAAGATCGCTTTTGAAAACGCTTTGTTGTTTGCAGGATCCATGCGATGAGACACGAATTTGGTTAAACCGTAAAGAGCAGTATTGGTGTGTCAGTAATGATGGAGATCATTTGCGCTTGCATGCGCGTACGCACTTGTGGAATTTAAAGCATGTTTGGAAGAAGTTAGACGCTTTGGATTCGCAATTAGAATCTTTACTTGTGTATACCTTTGATCCTAAAACGGGGTATGCAACCTGCGAGCCTGAAACGTATGGTAATGGATTAGCTATAACGGCAATTGCACATTTGCCTGGAATCGGTTTTGTTCAAAAAACTCCGCAAATTACAGAGGCTTTAAATGAAATGGCTTTGAGTATAACAGCTCAACAGATGGCCAATTCTAAGCCTTTAGGACATTTATTTTTGATCACCAATAAAACTGCTTTAGGTTGTAGTGAAGTGGAATTGTTGGAACATATGGATCAACAAATACGTCATTTAGTTGAAGTAGAAATGCGTACGCGGCATGAAATTTTAGAGCAAAATACAAACTTTTTGAAAGATAGCATCGGACGCTCCTTGGGATTGTTGGAAAATTGTTTTGAATTAAGTTTTGAGGAAGCAATGAATTTGTTGTCTTTGGTGCGAATGGCTATCGATTTGGACCTTATTAGTTGCATAAAACCGGAAAGTTTAAATGCGCTTTGGAATATGATGCCTTCCATAAGCCTTAAAGAATTTTGTCTGAACAATTGTTCTATGGAAAATGAAAATTGTGTACGTGCAGATGTCGTACGATCTTTTTTCTTAAAAAATTCAAAATTAGCCTTAAAAAAAGGGTTAAAGGAGGTGTCTTATGCTTCATAATTTAACTCCAAAAGCACAACAAGTGTTTGTATTAGCCAAAAAGGTTGTTTTAGATTTAAAACAGAAGTGTTTAGGAACAGATCATTTACTTTTGGGCTTGCTTGAACTGAGACAGGGAATTGCAGTACGTGTTTTAGAACGCTTAGGCCTTGATATCGAAACGGTTCATGATGCTTTAAAACAACATATTGCTTCAGAAAAGAATAAAACCGAAGGTTTTGTACAAGGGGAAGCAAAGGAGGAAGTTATTTTAACTCCACGTGTTCGTAAAGTTCTTACATTAGCAGAACAAAAAGCTAAAGAATTGCGTCATGCTTATATCGGAACTGAACACTTACTTCTTGGTTTGCTCGCAGAAGGGAAAGGCTTGGGGGCAAAGATTTTAAAAACGCTTGATATTGATCCACAGGAATGTTGTCAGGAAGTTTTGTCGGAATTAATTCCAGGCGATAATGATGATGACGATGATATGGACTTTGATGACGATGAGGATGAGGTTTTTTCAGATGACGAAACTTTCACAGAAGATCCCTTTAGTACAAGTCGTGGAGAAAATCGCGTACAAATCTTAAAGAATTTTGGTACTAATTTAACCTTAAAAGCGCAAAAAAATGAACTCGATCCGGTTATTGGCCGTGAACGAGAGATTGAACGTTTGATTCAAATTTTATGTCGTCGGACTAAGAATAATCCTGTGCTTATTGGTGAGGCTGGTGTTGGAAAAACAGCGGTTGTTGAAGGATTAGCACAACGTATTGTTAATGGGAAAGTTCCTGATTTGTTGTTAGGAAAGTGTATTTTCAGTCTAGATCTGGCTTTGCTACTTTCAGGAACCAAATATCGCGGACAATTTGAGGAACGTTTAAAGCGTTTGATGGAAGAACTAAGAGATTCCAATATTATTTTATTCTTAGATGAATTGCATACCATTGTTGGTGCTGGATCGGCTGAAGGTTCCATGGATGCCTCTAATATTTTGAAGCCTGCATTGGCTCGTGGACAAATTCAGTGCATTGGGGCAACTACTTTGAGCGAGTATCGCAAGTATATCGAAAAAGATACAGCTCTCAATCGGCGTTTTCAATCCGTTTTGGTAGAACAACCTTCGTCTTTGGAAACTTTAAAGATTTTGGAAGGTTTAAAGCTGCGTTACGAGGAATTTCATAGCGTACATTATTCAGAATCCATTTTGAAACAATCCGTTGGCTTAACACAGCGCTATATTACCGATCGCTGTTTCCCTGATAAAGCCATTGATTTGTTGGATGAAGCAGGTGCACGTACACGTATTTTAGGAATGGACGAAGCCCCTTCTACAGTTTCATTAGATAAAGCGATTTCAGCAGCAAAAGATAAGAAAACAGCAGCTATTTATTCACAGCAATTTGAAGAAGCTGCACGTTGGAGAGACGAAGAGCGAGCGTTGATGGATGAGCGTGACGAGCTTATTCAATCTTGGCGTAAGCAAAGCCGTAATCAACGTGTTCCCGTTAAGGAAGAGACTTTGCAACGTATTATCTTTGATTGGACCGGTGTACCTTTGGAGCGTATGGGTGCAAAAGAAACGCAACGTTACTTGAATTTGGACAAAATTCTTTCAAAGGAAGTTATTGGACAAACAGAAGCGGTACAAGTTGTTGCACGTGCCTTAAAGCGTTCTC
>CAZIZB010000048.1:0-5422 GCA_964543635.1 uncultured Opitutales bacterium
TTTCACGAAATTCATTGATTATTTTTGTAGGATAATTAACGTAGTTAGTATGGTTTTTGAAGAATTGCGGGATCTTTTTCAAAAGGTTCGTTTGGTCATTTTTGATGTCGATGGGGTTTTAACTGATGGAAGTCTTTATTATGGGCCTGAAGGAGAGGCTTTTAAAGCGTTTAATGCAAAGGATGGATTGGGGATACATCAGCTTATAAAGAGCGGTATAGAAGTGGGTATTATTACAGGACGTGTATCGAGTTTTGTCTCAAGACGTGCTGAAGATTTAGGTATTCGCCATGTTTATCAAAAGAAAATGGATAAGAAGCCTGTGTTTTTGGAATTATGTGAGAAGTTGGGTTTAAAGCCCGATCAGGTGGCTTATATGGGGGATGACATCATTGATTTGCCTGTTTTAGAGGAGGTAGGGATTCGTGCTTGTCCGGCAGATGCTATGCCTTGTGTTAAGAAAATTTGTAATTTTATAGCGCATAATAAGGGAGGACGTGGAGCTGCCAGAGAATTATGTGATTGCATTTTAGAAGCACAGCAATGCGGTATTTAGGCTTAGAAAGTTCTTGTGATGAAACGGCTTTGGCGGTTTGGGATTCCGAATGTCGCCAGATATTATATGAGCAAGTTTTGACACAAGTTGACTTACATGAGCCTTTTGGTGGAGTTGTACCGGGAATCGCCATACGAGAGCATTTAAAGGGATTCCAGGTGCTTTTAGAGAAATTTAACACAAGCTTTGGATTTTCAGAAATCGATCGTATTGTGGTAACGCATGGGCCTGGACTTATTGGGTGTTTGGGAATGGGCGTGGCTTATGCTCAAGCACTTCAACTCTTGCTTAATATTTCCGTATTGGGTGTTAACCATTTGCAAGGACATGCATTGTCGCCATTTTTGGAAGCGTATCAAGCTGATAAACAGTTTTCGTTAGAAACTATATGTCCGCACTTGGGTTTACTCGTTTCAGGTGGTAATACGCTCTTATTTTCGATTGAATCTGTCAACGGAAGTTATCAGTTTAAGGTGCTAGCGCAAACACTTGATGATGCCGCTGGAGAGGCCTTGGATAAAGGCGCGAAATTGTTGGGATTTCCTTATCCTGGTGGACCTTTTATTGAAAAATATGCTCAAGATGGTGATCCGCAATTTATTCAATTTCCGCGCGCATTTCCGCAAAAAACAGAGTGGAAATTTAGTTTTTCAGGCTTAAAGACGAGTTTACGTTATTATTTAGAAAAGCAAACGCCAGAAGCTGTAGAAACCCATAAAGCCTCTATTTGTGCGTCCTATCAGCAAGCCGTTGTGGATGCATTGAGCAAGAAAGTAGAACAGGCTTGTAAGCTACGTACCTTTAAAAGCTTAGGGCTTTCGGGTGGTGTAGCTAATAACGAATGTCTTCGGAGCTGTTTAGAAAAGATAGCTAACAAGCATAAAATGCCTTTTTTTGTGCCATCTAAGCGTTATTGTGGTGACAATGCAGCCATGATCGCTTTTGTAGGTTCTTTTTTTCAGGTGCCTACAAAATTGAACCCTAATCGAACCTTAGAAGAATTTAAGTGATGGCTAAAAAAGTATATTTGTTGGGTGCTGGTGGTATGGGAATGGCTCCTCTGGGCTTATTTTTGCATGAACAGGGGTATCATGTGTTGGGTTGGGATGATTATGCAAGTGAAGAACGCAAATGTAAACTTTCTTGGATCGAATGGACAAAAACGCCACCTTCTGATTGTTCCTGTTTAATTTATTCGTCAGCTATTGCAGAAACAAATCCTATTTACAAAGCCGCAAAAGGTTTAATGCCTTGTTTTAAGCGAGGTGAATTTGTTGAGAAATTAGCTTCAAACCAAAAACTTTGTGTAGTTTGTGGAAGTCATGGTAAATCCACTGTAACAGCTTATTTGATTCACTTTTTTAAAACTTGCGAAATTCCTGTAAATTACTTGCTAGGTGCTGAATTTCAAGAGGATTGTTACCCAAGCGCACAGTTCGATCCTAAAGCCGAATGGATGGTGTTAGAATTAGATGAAAGCGATGGTACGATGGAATTATTTTCTCCACATGCCTCTATTATTTTGGATGCGAATTGGGATCATCCTACGTATTATAAATCACAAATCGATTATAAGAATGCCTTTGCACGTTTGGCCCAACGAACTTGTGATTGGGTTTTATCCCTGGAACATTTTAATACCAATGCACCACAGAATGATGTTCTAGATGTAGATAACAGCACTTCATTGGACGTTAAGAATAGTACCATTGCGGCGCAGGCTTTTAAACGTTTAACAGGGGTAAAGGTTGATTCGGAAACAATACGCTCTTTCCCGGGATTGAAACGGCGCCAAGAAGTGCTTTTAAAGACGCAACGATTGCTTGTCTTGAACGATTATGCCCATCATCCTGATGAATTAAAGGCTTTATTATTGCACTTGGAACAAAGCTTTAAGGGCGAACTTGCTTTGGCGTTTGAACCCCATCGTGCTTCGCGTCTGCATTGTTTTTATGAGGAATTTTTAAGGATTTTGAAAAAAATCCAGAGACTCTATATCGGATCGGTTTATAAGGCGTTTGAAGAGGTTTCTACAAAACAACGCGATGATTTACTTAGTTATTTGCCTCAAGCACAAGCCTTAGAACAACTTATTCCGGAAGATTTTGTTGAAGGCGAAGAGGATCGTTTACTTGCTTTTGTTGGAGCCGGAACTATAGATTCCTTTGCGCATCAATGGGTAAAACAATGGGTAGAACTGGTAAAATCACGCTTAGAACAGTCTGGAGAACGCATTGATACCTATGTTCCCTTGAAGCACGAATCGTTTTTAGGTATTGGCGGAACAGCGCTTTTTGCTTGTACCCCACGGTCCCTAAAAGGTTTGGCAAATCTTGTTAAGATTTGTGATTGTGTTGGTTTGGAATGGACTGTTTTAGGTTTGGGATCGAATGTGCTTATTCCTGAACAACGTTATGATGGCTTAGTGATTAAATTGTCGGATGCTTGCTGGAAAACATGTAAAGCGATTACACCCGATACATGGATGGTTGGGGCAGGAATGCCGCTGGGGAATTTACTGGATAAGCTAGAAACACAAGCGGTTGGAGGTTTTGAATTTCTAGACGGAATTCCGGGAACCTTAGGAGGTGCCTTGGCCATGAATGCTGGGACAAATAATAAAGGTGTTTTAGACGGGGTTGTTTTGATAACTGTTCTGAATAAGCAAGGGAAAATTGTCCATTTAAAGCGAGAAGATTTAGATTACGGTTATCGAAAATGCCAACAGCTTCAATCGGTAATTATTCTTTCAGCAACCTTAAAAGGACGTTTAAGCTCTACGGAAAGTATAAAAGCCTTGAGGCAGGAATTGCGTGAAAAACGGAAGAGTTCGCAACCTTCTGGAAGAAGCTTGGGATGTTTTTTCAAAAATCCTGAAGGAAAGTCGGCAGGACAGTTGTTGGATCAATTAGGTTGCAAAAATATGCAAAAAGGTAACATTTTTATATCGCCAACACACGCAAATTTCTTTATAAATAAAGGTGGTGGTACTTATAAGGATGTTATTAGTTTGGCGAAGGTTTTGAGAGAAATGGTGTGGGATCAGGAAGCTATTAGTTTAGAACCAGAGGTGAGAATTTTAGGTACAACTTGGGAGCAAGTATTATGAGAGAATTAAAACGAATTGTTATTTTGTGTGGTGGCGAAAGTGGAGAACGTGCGATTTCGTTAAAGTCGGCTGAACCTGTTGTAAAAACTTTAGAAAAATCCTATTGGGTTCATTGTATTCACTTGGATGTTAATATTTTACCAGAAGAATTAGATCCAGAGCAGGATTTGATTTTCCCATTGATCCATGGTGATTTTGGTGAAGATGGACGCTTGCAAGAGCTTCTAGAAGCGGAAAATTTTGCTTATGTTGGAAGTAATTCGCAAGCAAGTGCGCTCTGTATTGATAAATGGCGTAGTAAGCAATTAGCGCAAGAACATGGAATACCTGCACTTCCTGCTGTGTTTGTTCAAGCTGGCGATTTTTTGGATGAAGCTTCTATTTGTAAACAATTAGGAAATACAACTCTGGTGCTCAAACCGACCAATAAGGGTAGTAGTATCGGGGTACACATGTGTAAAGATTTTGAAGCCTTACGTTCTATTTGGTCAGAAATTCATGAAGGGGATTGGATGATTGAACCTTATGTAAAAGGCCGCGAATTAACGGTTGGAATTCTTCAAGGAGAGCCTTTAGGTGCTGTAGAAATTCGTCCCAAGCAAGGTTTTTATGATTTCAAAAATAAATATACACCAGGTGCTTGCGAGTATTTTTCTCCAGCTCCCATTAGCCCTGAACTTTTAAAACGCTTACAATTATTTGCTAAAGATTTTTATCATTATGCAGGCTGTTTAGATTTTGGGCGTGTAGATTTTATTGTCGAAAATGATGAAAAGGTTTGGTTTTTGGAGATGAATACGATTCCGGGTATGACAGAATACAGTTTATTGCCGAAAAGTGCAGCTTGTATGGGAATTGATTTTGAAACTTTATTGGTCCGTCTTGTAGAAGGTGTCCGTCAACGTTCTTAAAAATGGCAACAAATTCTTGGCAGTATTTACCGCAAGATCCGCAGTTTAATAAGCAACGCTTTAAACGAAAGTTGCTACGTTATGGATTTTTGTGCTTTATCGCAATAGTAAGTATTGGGATAGGGGGGTATTTCCTTAAGACCGTAGACGGTTCGATACAACGTTTAGAGCAAGTAAAGTTTTCTTCTGATGGTATGCTAACTGAAGCTTGGTTTCTTAACACCATCCCTTTACCGTGGAAAGAACAGCTTATGAAGGTAGATTTGGCCCAGCTACAAAAGGAAATACTTCAGTATTCACAAGTTGAAGCCGTAGAGATTATGCGCGAGTTCCCTTCCTCTATCTATGTGCATATTCACGAAAAAAAAGCATGTGCAAAAACTTTATTGTCTCAAACAGGTAAACGAAAACTATTATTAATTACTTCTCAAGGTGAATTTTTCGCTCCCATAGGCTATACAAGAAGTATTTTGGCAGTTTTACCCAATATTTCTGGTTTGCATAAAGATTTATTGGAGCAAAAAAAAATCGTTCAATTTGAAGTAATTGCCCAATTTATAAAACAATTACAAACGGAAGTTCCCGATGTTTATGATCGTATGTCCTCGTTTTCTTTACGACATTTTGATCCGTCTTTAGAAGAAAAATGGTGGATTTTAGATCTTCATTTAAAAGGTGGTTTAATTGCCACAATGCCTATTATGAAAGCTTCAGAAGCATTCCGAAATTGGAAATTGATTTTTAAAAATTTACCCCAACAACAACAAACTTCTTTGAAGAAAATAGATTTGTCTTTGTTGCATCCTACGTTAACCTTTTGATTTTTTAAAAGGATGAAGTTGGTAG
>CAZIZB010000049.1:0-5258 GCA_964543635.1 uncultured Opitutales bacterium
AAAATAGTTTTTGAGAAAATAGGTTTGACTTCTTGGGCTGAGTAAAAGATCTTTAGGAATCAAATGATCGATATTCGCATCGAAGACATTGTAAAGAAATTTGGCAACGTGGTTGCGTTGGACAAAATTAATCTTCATATTAAAGCAGGAGAATTATTTTTCTTGTTAGGGCCGAGTGGTTGCGGGAAAACGACACTTTTGCGTTTGTTGGCTGGATTTTATCAAGCTGATGAAGGGCGTGTTTTGTTTGGTAGCAAAGATGTTTCTAAGTTGCCGCCACATAAGCGCAAGACGGGTATGGTTTTCCAAAGTTATGCTTTGTGGCCACACATGACGGTTACCCAAAATGTTGCTTTTGGTCTACAGCAGAAGAAATTGCCAGCTCAGGAGATAAAAGAAAAAGTTGAAGAAGCGCTTGTTTCTGTCAAAATGGACATGTATGCTGATCGCAAACCCAATGAGTTATCGGGAGGTCAGCAGCAACGTGTGGCGTTAGCAAGAGCGTTGGCAATTCGTCCAAAATGTTTGCTTTTGGATGAGCCTTTATCGAACTTAGATGCGAAACTACGTGTTGAGATGCGTACAGAGATTCGTCGTATTTGTAAGGAATTTCAGTTGACGACCATTTATGTTACGCATGATCAAACTGAAGCGCTTTCGATAGCGGATCGTATTGCGATTTTCTCAAAAGGGCATATTGAACAGATCGGAAGTCCGTTAGAGGTCTATAAAAAGCCTAACAATCAATTTGTGGCCCATTTCTTAGGCGAGACGAATTTTATTCCAGGAACGGTTACAAAAGTTGATGGAACAAGTGTTTTAGTAAAAACGGCAATCGGTGATTATCGAGGTTTTTGGCATTTAAAGCAGCCAGTTCCAGGTGAAGGTGATAGCGTTATTCTTTCAATCCGTCCAGAGGCCTTCAAGTTGAAGCCTTATGGGTCTTCTGAAAATTCTACAGACGGTATGATTGGTCAAACAACGTATTATGGTGAAGTTGCGCATTATGATTTCTTGAAGAATGGCGTTACTTTGCGTATTTCAGAATTGAATCCGCGCTATATTGAACATAAGTTGCAAAAGGGTTTGTTTGCTAATGCTATTCAAGATGATGTAGTTGTTTTGCCTTTTAAACGCTCATGAAAAAGTACATTTATATTTTAAGTGCTATCGCGATTGTTATTGGATTGCCACTTGCTTTTAAGCGCTCTAATCATTCTTTGGATGTTAAGGCAGATGATACGCTTGTTATCATTACTCCACATAATGAATCGATTCGTTTAGAGATGGATTTGGGCTTTCGTGAATGGTATTACAAAAAAACAGGTCGTACGGTTTCTATTGACTGGCGTGTGCCAGGAAGTACGGGCGATATTGTTCGGTATATTAATTCTGTTTTTATGAATGCCTTTCGTCTTTATTGGGAAAAAACGTTAAAGCGTGAGTGGATTCAGGAGGTGCAAGAGAATTATGCCCGATCGGATGGTAAGACACCGCTGGCACAAGAAGCTCGTTCAGTGTTTTTAGCGTCCAATGTAGGTTGTGGTATGGATTTATTTTTTGGTGGTGGCGTTATTGAACATAAAAAAGAAGCTGAAATGGGACAACTCGTTCCTTGTGGCATTATTGAAAAGCATCCGGAATGGTTTTGTGACAACCAAATACCTTATTTTTTATCAGGCGATACCATTTGGGATAAAGATGGTTTGTGGTTAGGTACCTCGCTTTCAAGTTTTGGTATCATGTATAATTTGGATCGTATTAATGACTTGAGATTGTCAAATTTAGAACAATGGAAGGATTTAACCTCGCCGAAGCTTTTTCGCCAAATTGCTATGGTTGATCCTATGCAAAGTAGTATTGTGATCAAGTGTCTAGAAATGATGTTTCAGCAGCAGATGAAATTTATTCGTGCACGTATTTTAAAAGAAAGCGGAGCAGACGATTTAACGGCTGATCAATTGCATACTGTGCTTAATGAAGGTTGGATGAATGGGCTTAAGATGATTCAAAAGATTATGGCCAATTCTCGCTATTTTACCGATAATTCCGTCACAACGGTTTGGGATGTTTCGATCGGTAATTGTGCAGTAGGTATTGTTGTGGACTTTTATGGTCGGCATCAACGGGAAGTTACTAAATTACGTGGTGGATCAGACCGTTTGCGTTTTGTTTTACCTAAGGGAGGAACTTGCATTTCTCCAGATCCTATAGGCCTTTTTAGAGGTGCTCCCAATAAAGCCGTTGCGCAAGCTTTTATTGAATACGTCGTGTCGGAAGAAGGTCAAGATCGCATTGGTTTTAAGACAGGTGTAGAAGGTGGTCCGCAGTATTATGCACTTTATAGAACTCCTGTTCGAAAAGATTTTTATGTGCCAGAAAAATTTTCTAAGATGTCGAGTCCTGAGATGAATCCTTTTCTCGAGGAGGATGATTTCCCTTATCAAACGAAATGGACTGCGGGTGCCTTTAGTGCTATTCGTATGCTTTCAAAGGTATTGTTTATGGATCCGTTTACGGAATTAGCAAAAGCTTGGAAGGCCATTATTGATGCGCAAGAAGAAGGTTTACATGAGCAAGCTCAACAGGCATTAGAAGTTTTTGAAAATTTCGATACGATTACTTACGATTGGATGATGAAGGATTTATCTAATATGTTAAGATCAAAAAATCCTTTAGCAAAAATCCGTTTAGAAACGGAATTAACCCAAAAATTTCGTAATCAGTATTTAGAAGCTTACAGAATTGCTTCTCAACGTTGAGTTATGTTTGCAACAAAAAAGTGGATTCCTATTGATAAATTGGCTAATTATCGGGCTGCTTTAAAGGAATTGGGCAAAACCTTAGTACTTACAAATGGCTGTTTTGATTTGCTACATGCAGGCCATATTTATGCGCTAGAACAAGCAGCTCGTTATGGAGATGTCCTTTGGGTCGGAATCAATTCGGATGCCAGTGTTGAACGTTTAAAGGGTCCTAAGCGTCCTATTTATCCTCAAGAAGAACGTCTGTATCTGCTGAACGCTCTGGAATGTATTCAGGGTGTTTTTATCTTCGATGGTAGCGATTTAGCTCAAGAAATGCAGCTAATAAAACCTGATGTTTATGTGAAGTCTGGCGATTATTCCTTGGAAAAGTTGAATCCAAAAGAACGTTCTGTATTGGAAGCTTGTAATGCCAAAATCGTTTTTGCACCTTTTTTACCAGGGAAAAGTACGACGCATACTTTAGAAGTTTTATCTAGAGAACACTTATAAGTAGCTTTTGTTATCGGTTTTTAGATAAAAGATAAATTTGCCTTCTTGGGGAATAATTTGTATAAGGTCCAAAAGTACTTCCCTGTTTTCTTCTGTATTCGAATCTTTCATGTTAACTTCTAAAAGTAACTGATCCTTAAGTTTTTCTAAAATTTTTTCATTATTAATACCACTTGCGACAATACCATAACCAACTAGTTCTTGCACGCCTGTAGTTTCAGTTTCTGTCGTTGCACCCGAGTTTTCATCAGTTTTTTCCTTTACGTAGGCGGTTACTGTACAGTTTTCAATCATTTTAAAGCTGGAAAAACTTCTTGGTAAATAAGGTTTTAAGGAGGTTACGGTTTTAAGCTCGGCTCCATTTGAAAAATCTGAAGGAAAGTCTCCGTTGTGGTTATAATAATACATACGCATGGCACCTACGAAAATTTGTATGTATTCGGTTAAGACGTCGACAATGGCTTCTTCGCGCCTAGTTTTCATCATTGTGTTTGTCAATTGTGCCAATATGGACACAATGACCAACACAAGAACCATTTCAACTAAAGTAAATCCACGTTTCATATCTCAATTTCTTGCCCATCATAAGCAAGCGAAATTTTTAATGGATAACGATCGGATGCTTTTGCTTTTCGTTCTTTATGGTAAAAATCAGCATAAGCTACGGTGTTTGCCAAAAATTGATTCAACAAATCGTCATCACTTGTGGGCTCATGATGGAATAGAAACAGGTGTTTAACTTTAGCTTTTGATGCAAGTTTAACTCCCATGAAGTTGTTTGAATGGCCCCAATTAGATTTTAAAACACTGGCAGTTGCTAACGTATACATGGCATCGAACAATAATATGTCGGCGTTCCTGAAGAAGTCGATGAAGGGGTAACCATCTTCGTGAGCGTTTTCAGTATGTTCGCAGTCTGTCGAATAAACAACCACTTTACCTTCTTTTTCAAAGCGATAACCAAAAGAAATTCCAGGGTGGTTTTGTTGAATGGTACGAATGGAAAAGCCACAGACGTCAAAGGTTTCCCAAGGTAATTTTGCATCAAAGATGATTTCTGCGCCCAATGCTCCTAAAGGTACAGGGTAACAGGGAGGATTCATTTGCTTGGTAATATATTCTTCGATATTATGATGATAGCCATGAATAATAATTTTATTGCCTGGTACGTAAATCGGAACAAAGAATGGAAATCCTTGGATATGATCCCAATGTAAGTGGGTTAAAAATAAGTGAAAGGTAGCTGGTTTTCCAAGTAAGCCACTTTTGGCATAAGCTAACCCAAAATCTCTTAAGCCTGTACCTGCATCACAAATGATATATTCATTTTCTACGCCACTTTCAATTGTGATACAAGAAGTATTGACACCATACGTATAAGCTAAATTGAAGGGCATGGCGGCGATGTAATCATCAAGCGATTGATCGGGTTTTATCCCCGTTTTTTCATCGAGAGCATAGGCTAAGCCCTTTTTTAAGAATTGTTGCAAGTGTGCTGTCGTAAACGTGGATGGCAGCGAACCTCGAGTACCCCAAAATTTTACCTTCATTAAAACATCATAAACAATTTAAAACCTAAAAGCAATACTTTTAGGTTTTTATGTGCGATATGGCGTTAATCTTTAAAATCTAAGCTGGATGAAAATTTTTCAAGATCTTCCATTGTATTGGTGCAAATATATTCTACATTTGATCTATTGTGCAATTTGCACCAGATATCCCAGTGGCTTGCTTTAGGATGAGAAGCTTCTTTTTGGGCATGGATTTTTTCTATGGTTTTAGTGAAATCAGTTTGTTCGATGGGGAGTATAGTACCTAGTCGAATCTCGTTATAAAAATGCCCCCAGCGAGTTGTTTTTTGAATGTCTAAATCTGAGAGTCGATTAACGTAAATAGTATCGTAGACTTTTATAAAACCAATAATGTTAAACATTTCTTCTGGAGTGCTCCAATTTTTTTCAAGTTGTGCATAATCTAATGTTTGGTGTACGTTTATTTTTA
>CAZIZB010000050.1:0-5246 GCA_964543635.1 uncultured Opitutales bacterium
CCGTCGGCTTGTTTGGACCTACAAATCCAGATTGGGGAGGTCCTTTCTTTGATGCCCCAAAATGTATCGTCCAATCACCTACAAGATCAATTGCAGATTTGTCTGAAGCCACCGTATTTGAATGTATTACCGACTGGTTGGAGGAATAAAAAAATCCTTCACTTAGCGCGCAAATGGCACTTATCATAGGTCTCTCGAAGCTGAGTGGCGTCAAGATGGGTATAAATCTGGGTTGTAGAAATGTCGCTGTGTCCCAACATTGTTTGAATACTACGCAAATCAGCACCATTACAAAGTAAATGCGTGGCAAAGGTATGTCTTAAAAGGTGTGGCGAAACATTTGTAGGAATACCGACCGCTTGTGCATATTGTTTCAAATGCACCCAGAAGGTCTTTCGAGAAATCGACTTCCCTACCCTACTAAGAAAAACAAAATTACCGCTATTTTTTTTCTGAAGTTTTGGACGTCCATGTACCAAATAAAAGATGAGATGTTCTTTAGCGATAGAACCTATCGGCACTAAACGTTCTTTGCTTCCTTTTCCATAAATTTTTAAAAAATTCTCTTCTAGGAACAGATTTTGCAAAAGCAACTTACAAACTTCTGAAACACGCAGACCACAACTATACATAAGCGAAATCATAGCCCGATCGCGGATACCTTGTGGCGTCGAAAGTAAAGTACTGTGTTGCAAATTCTCAATAGCATTCAAGGATAAGGTTTGCGGCAATTTACGTTTAATACGCGGGTAAAACGCAGCATTTAACGGACTACTTTCCAACTGTTTCTGCTTAATAAGATACTCAAAAAATCGCTTTACACTCGTAAATTTTCGTGCACGCGAACTGGGTTTTAAATTTAATAAATGGTTCTGCCACGTTTCGATTTGATCTTTTGTAACATTCAAATCAACTGCTTGTGATACCTGGATAAATTGCTCCAAATCGTAACGGTAAGACTGCAAGGTATTTTGAGACAAGCCACATTCGAGATCCAAATGGGACAAAAAAGATTCAAGCCAGCTTCTGATTTCAGGCATGTGGATAGGCAGTCTTTTCTCCCTCAGTGCGGGCAATAATGACGGTTCCACAGGTATCATTGAAGACATTGATCGCCGTCCGGAACATGTCCAAAATACGTTCCACGACCCAAATAACACCGATCGACTCAATTGGAAGCCCAACGGAACTTAATATCATCGTAATTGCGATCAAGCCAGATGCAGGAATACCTGCCACGCCAACCGAAGTTAACAAGGCCATCAACACTACCATCACTTGATTCAAAACACCAAATTGAATTCCCTGAGTTACTTGATAAAGTTGCGCAATAAAAATAACCACGACGCATTCATAAAGAGCCGTTCCGCACATATTAATGGTAACTCCTAAAGGCAAAGTAAATCGCGCAGTTTTGGAAGAAACCTGTGCTACGGATTCAATTTTCTCAAGTGCCAATGGCAATGAAGCTGCCGAAGAAGCTGTCGAAAATGCCATTAAAGTAACAGGAAACATTGCCTTATAGTGCGCTAGCGGCTTAATTCTACCAACAAATCGTAAGAGCAAATAGAGAAAAATAAAATAATAAATCCCGAAACCTAAAACAATAGTCGCTACAAAATATAAGAGCGGACGAATCAAATCCAAACCGGCATTCAATAAAATCGGTGTTACCAAGCCAAAAACGCCTAAAGGTGAAAAGGCAATAATAATACGCGTAATATTTCGGGTAATTTGTTGAATACCTTCCCACAATTCCCATTGAACTTTTCGTAAATTTTGCGGCAAACGACCAATATAAAACCCAAACAAAAGACTAAAGGTAATAAGTCCCAAAATCTGCGCATTATCGGTAGCGGCTTCTAAGATATTAGGTGGTAATAAACGCAAGAAAAATTCAGAAATTTTCGATCCTTCTGCATTGCCTAAACTTACAAAATTTTCTGGAAGCACATTCGCTTGCCCCAGAATTTTAGCTGCCAATTCCGGATTTGTATGGCCTGGTTTTAAGAAATTTACAACCCCTAATCCAATCGTTACTGCAACACAACAACTCAAAAAATAAAACAAAAAGGTTTTTAGTCCTAAACGGCGAAATTCCGTTTGAGAGCCAAATCCCATAATTCCACAAATGATCGAAGATGTGATTAAAGGTACAACGAGCATTTTTAACCCATTCATGAAAATTTTGCCCATTAACTCACAAATCTGTATAAAAACTTGTGTAAACGATGAATCAACCCAATCAAAAGAACGAATACAACAAACAACGCTTACGCTTGCTACCAAAGCGCCAACAACACCCCAACGCTGAATATGCTTCTTCATGAATGTAATCGTTTTGGCTTAATTTTTCTTTGTTCAATCGCCCCTATACAAGCACAAAGTGCCATTAAATAAAAAGATTGTGCGATTGTTGTACGAAAAAAACAATCACAACAGCCTGCCATAATAAAAGCGACATTTAAACAAATTCCCTGCATCAAAAGACAAAAATCTACTTTTCGATTTTTAATTAAATAAACAAGAATCCATCCAAACCACAAGCATCCTGCTATAAATCCTAAACTACCCCATTGGACTAACCAAAACAACCATTCGTTATGTGGATGGGCCGTACGTACAACCATTAAATTCGTCTTTTCATCTGAAAAATCATAACCTAGATAAGTCATTCCATGTTGCTTTAATTCATGTCCAAAACTACCTGTCCCATGCCCAAACATCGGTTTTTCTTGGATTAAAGTAAAGCTATCTTTTATCATTTGTATGCGCTCAGAAACAGAATTCGTTTTCGTTAAATTCGTTATTCCGTTTGTTATTCCGTTTGTTATTCCAAAACGCTGCATTAATACGCTAGGTTTATATATTGAAAACCAAAGGATACCTGAAACCGATACAAAGACAATACCTAATACTTTACGTAAATGAGCTTTACTAAAGGCTACAGTAAAGGCCACGGTAAAGGCTAAAGGACCTGTTTTTTCCGGATTTATACACAATAAAAAGTATAGGAAAAAAGAAAACCAAACCCAAGGAAAAACTTTTGTAGATTTTTTTGAATAAAATAATAGATTCAAGGCAAAAACCGAACAACAAGCCACAAATACACTTGCTGGTATTGGATTTACAAGACGTATTGTCACATTACCCATAGCAAAATCACCAATAAAATAATACCATAAACAGTAAGCAAGTGTTGCTAAACAAAAACAATGGATAAACTTACGTGGTAACAATTTATTATAAATAAAAGCTGGAATAAGTAAAACTATAGATAAAAATCGGACATATTTTCCAAAAATAAACCAACGGACACTTTGTGGAGCTTCACAATAGAATACACCAGCAAAAGCAATAACAACAATAAATATCGCCCAAAGTCCTATTTTATTTGATTTAAAAAATTGTTTAAACACAGATCTAAACCTTGTAGTATTACAAAGTTGAAAAAGCGCGATACTTAAAAAACCACCATAACAAATATAACATAATGCTTCTGAAAAAAAACAGCCAATACTGTAACCTATTAAAAAAATTGTATATAAAACATTCATCATTTGTTTTTCCTAAAATAATTTTTAATACCCCCAACCATTGTTGCGGCCGCATGACGCACATAGCAGTCATCGCAGGTTAGGACAATAACAATAGGTTCGTTTGTTGTAGACACGGCTTATTTCAAAGTTGGATAAAGTAAAGTATCACGAATGTTATCGGCTTCTGTTAATAAAATACAGAGACGATCGATACCGATACCCATTCCACCAGCTGGAGGCATACCGTATTCCAAAGCGGTTAAAAACTCATTATCGACCTTTTGGATCTCTTCACCAGCTTGCAATTCGAACATTTGTCGTTGAACGAATGGATCGTTTTGTTCAGAATAGGCTGGAGCGATTTCTTGGCCGTTAATATAAAGTTCAAAGACATCAATGTAGCGATCATCCTTTTCGTTAATCTTAGCCAATGGACATAGCTCTTTAGGCAATTGCGTAACAAATGTTGGCTGAATAAGCTTGGTTGCGATACATTTTTCAAAAACATTATTGGTAATTTCGTAATCCTCAGCTTCCGGATTGACTTCAATTCCTAAGGCCTCACAACGTTTTAATTTTTCTTCACGAGAACGAGAAAACCAATCTTTATCGCCTGTTGCTTCAAAGATACAATCGGTATAAGTAACTTCTCGCCATTGACCACCCAATTCGATCGTTTGACCCGTATAACTTGTTAAGGTTGTTTTACCAATAACTGTTTTGCAGAGGTATTGAATCAGATCATAAACCAACTGCATCATACCACGATAATCGCTATAGGCCTGATACAATTCAATCATGGTAAATTCGGGGTTATGGCGACGAGAAATGCCTTCATTGCGGAAATTACGACCGATTTCAAAAACGCGATCATAACCACCAATAAGCATTCTTTTTAAATATAATTCTAAGGAAATACGCAAAAAGAAATCACGATCCAAAGCATTCATGTGCGTTGTAAACGGTCTTGCGGCTGCTCCACCTGCAACATCTTGAAGCATAGGCGTTTCAACCTCAATGAAATCTCTTCCCCACAAAAACTCACGAATTCCTTTGATAATATTCGAGCGTTTAAAGAAACGTTCTCGCGATTCCGGATTAACAATCAAATCGAGGTAACGTTGACGATAAATCGTGTCCGGATTGCTAAGTCCGTGGAACTTATCGGGCAAAGACCGAAAAGATTTGGAAACTAAAGTAACTTTTTTAGCACGTACGGTAATTTCTCCGGTAGACGTTCTAAAAACCTCCCCTTCCACTCCAATAAAATCTCCAATATCTAGCTTTTTAAAGGCATCGTACGCTTCTTTACCAATACCCGTGTCTTCATTATTCGTAACGTAAACTTGCAGTGTACCTTTTTGATCTAAAAGCTTTAAAAACGAAGCTTTTCCCATTAAGCGGAATGTGATAATACGCCCAGCAATAGCTACATTATCTAATGGTTCACCTTTAACTTCTGCAGCTGGAAATAAGTCCACTATTTGTTGAGTGGTATGCGTCTGTTTACAATTCGCACGAAACGGATTTTTGCCTTCTTGGCACAACTTATCAAACTTTTCCTTACGGATTGCAAACAAATCACTTTCGCTCTCACTCATAGCTCTCTATAAGAAAGCATTTTAAAATCTCTGGCAAGTTAATTATTTACTCTTTTAAGGGTAATCAGAGTTAAGTCATCTTTTAAGCTTTGTTTTTGCCTAAATG
>CAZIZB010000051.1:0-5080 GCA_964543635.1 uncultured Opitutales bacterium
TGGCGGAGAGAGAGGGATTCGAACCCTCGGTGGAGTTGCCCCCACACCTGATTTCGAGTCAGGCACATTCGTCCACTCTGTCATCTCTCCAATAAAACTCATACAAAATCATTTTCGAAAAACCTTCAAGAAAAATGTGGCAAAAATGGATTTTTTGAAGTTTTTTATAATTATGCTTGCAGTGATTTGCTAAGAGATTAGTTTGGTGGGTATGGAATCGGAAAAGGATTTATCGCAAGAAGCAAAGGAGCAAAACCTGGATGCTTCTCCTGAAGTTTCAGCCCAAGAGAAGATTTCTCTTGAAACATTACAGCAGCAATTAGCTGCTATGGAAGCCTCATGCAAAGACTTTGAAGATAAATATATCCGGGCTTGTGCTTCCCTTGAAAACGTTCGTAAACGTTGCGAAAAAGACAAGGAAGAAATTCGTATCAATACGACGTTTTATACGTGCTTGCCCATTCTTGAACTTTTTGATGGGTTTAAATTGGGTCTAGCAAGTGCTGAATCTCAGAAAATTGATGAAAACGTATTAAAAGGCTTTCAGATGATCTTGCAGCAATTTAATGATTGCTTAAAAACGCTAAACATTACACCTATTGATACCGTTAATGTCGTATTTGATCCAAATGTACATCATGCAGTTTCCAATTGTTTTCATGATACGATTCCAGAAGATCATGTCGTACATATTGTACGTACAGGGTATCAATTAGGTGAACGGCTTTTGCGTCCTGCTTCTGTCGTTGTATCTAAAGGTAAGGAGCCAGAAAAACAGCAGTAATTATGTCCAAAAAAGATTACTACGAACTTCTTGGTGTTTCTCGGTCAGCTTCTGCCGATGAAATCAAAAAGGCTTATCGTAAGCTTGCGGTTAAGTACCATCCTGACAAAAACCCAGGGGATAAAGAGGCAGAAGAAAAATTTAAGGAAATTTCTGAGGCTTACGAAGTACTCAAAGATGATAAAAAGAAGGCTATGTATGATCAATATGGTCATGCGGCATTCCAAGGAGCAGGTGCTTCGAGTTCTTATCAAGGTGGCTTCCAAGATCCGTTTGATTTGTTTAGAGAAGTTTTCGGAGGCGGAAGAAGCGGCGGTATTTTTGACAGCTTTTTCGGGGGTAGTTCACATTCTTATGAAAAGCAGCGTGGATCCGATCTTCGTTACGATCTAGAAATTACGTTAGAAGAAGCGTTTTCGGGTGTTTCAAAAACGGTTGAATATCGCAGAAATGTCGCTTGTTCGCATTGCAAAGGTTCGGGGGCTAAACCCGGTACGCAACCTAAAACCTGTCCGCATTGTCATGGGCGCGGTCAAGTCGTTACCTCACAAGGATTTTTCAGCATGAGTCGGACCTGTCCACATTGTCATGGGTCTGGACAAATGATTGAAAATCCATGTCCACATTGCCAAGGACAAGGTGTTGAAGCGGATCGTACGCAAGTTAAAGTTAAGATTCCTGCAGGTATTCATAATGGTTCTAAATTACGTTTTGCCAATTTAGGTGAAGCGGGTCCAGCAGGTCCAGGTGATCTCTATGTGGTTATTTTTATTCAAGAACATCCTGTTTTTCAAAGAGATGGGGATAATTTGCTTATTTATCAATCTTTGCCATTTACCTTGGCAGCATTAGGTGGTGAAATTCAGATTTCGACCCTCCAAGGGGATGCCAATTTAAAGATTCCTGCAGGTACACAACCGAATACCATTTTTAAAATGAAAAATTATGGAATGCCGCAATTAAATCCTCGTGGTGTTTCCCAGAAAAATGGTGACTTACTGGTCCACGTATCGATAGAAGTACCCAAGAAATTAACCAAGGAACAACGTGTGAAATTGGAAGCTTTTTCTGAAGCCTTAGGAGAAAATTCTGATGCGAAGAAAAATGTAAAAAAAAATTTGTAAAATTTTTAGACTTTATAAAAAACTTATTCAGGTAATTATATGGAAAACGCACCCGCAAAAACAAACTCAGCAAAATCGGAAGCTCGTATGGACGATAAAGCGCTTGAATTGGCTATTGCCGCAATCAATAAGCAATTCGGTGAAGGTGCTATCATGCGTATGGGCAGCACGGCCAAAATGGATGTTTCTGTCATTTCTACAGGATCTTTAGCGATCGACCTCGCACTTGGAGCAGGCGGATTACCTCGAGGACGTATTTGTGAAATCTTTGGTCCCGAATCCTCTGGTAAAACAACGCTTTGTTTAAGCATTATTTCGCAAATCCAAAAGCAAGGAGGTCGTGCGGTATTTATCGACGTTGAAAATGCGCTCGATCCACGTTATGCCAAGACAGTTGGTGTGGATCTCGACAATCTTATTGTTTCCCAGCCAGAAAGCGGTGAAGATGCTTTGAATATTGCTGAAACCTTGATTCGTTCAGGCGCAATTGAAGTTATTGTTGTAGACTCCGTAGCAGCTTTGGTATCTAAAGCTGAATTAAATGGTCAGATGGGAGATACAAATGTCGGTTTGCAAGCGCGTATGATGAGCCAAGCCATGCGTCGTTTAACAGCAGTTATTAATAAATCCAAATGTATTTGTATTTTTACAAACCAAATTCGTGAAAAAATTGGGGTTATGTTTGGAAGCCCGGAAACAACCACTGGTGGACGTGCGCTGAAATTCTTTGCTTCAGTACGCTTAGATATTCGTCGTATTGGTCAATTGAAAGATGCTTCTGGACGTATTGTTGGTAACCGTACACGTTTGAAGGTTGTAAAAAATAAAGTCGCTCCTCCGTTTACCGAATGCGAATTCGATATTATGTACGATGAAGGTATTTCGCAGGCCTCTTCTGTACTTGATTTGGGTATTGAACATGGAATTTTTGAGAAAAAAGGTGCTTGGGTCTCTTATAAAGGTAATTTAATCGGCCAAGGACGTGAACTCGCCAAAGCTTACTTAAAGAGCAATCCGCAAGTTATGGATGAAGCGATTCATCAAATTGTCGAAAAAGTTCGTGTTTCAGGCGGAATGAGTCTTGCCAAAGGCGCTTTCTCGGAAGGACGCGAAGAGGAAGCCTTGGCTTAATTCCAAGCTTTTGAACCAATTATGCATCTGGTTTATATATATAATGGACCAGGTGCTAGTGATGTTCAAGATTACGTCGTTGCCTTAAAACACGTTCTTGATGTTGATTACAAAGTTGAATTAGTTGATTCAGCTGAACCTTTGTTAAAGCACGCAGATCGTGTTCGCTTATGGGTAATGCCTGGTGGAGCAGATCGCTTTTACCTTGAACATTTAAAAGGACAAGGTAATGAAGCTCTTGTTCAATTCGTAAAAAATGGTGGCTGCTATTTAGGTATTTGCGCAGGTGCTTATTATGCTGCAAGCCGTATTCTATTCGATCTGAATACCCCTAACGAAATCCAGGGAAAGCGTCCACTGAAATTCTTTGAAGGAATAGCACAAGGTCCGGTTTTATGTCCTTACTTTTATAATGAGCCTAAAGGAATTACTTGTGGAAAAATTTTCCTTAGCGAGCGCATTTTTTCCGATAAAGCTAAAAAAAATCAACCTTCGAGTCATTTTTCTTACCTTTATTATAATGGTGGCCCTTGTTTTTTACCAGAAAATACAACTTGTGAAATTTTAGCTTGGTATCAAAAAGAAACCCAGGAAACTTGGTATTTGTCTACAGAAGTAGCACGATTACCTGCCATTGTATATAGAAAATTTGGGAAAGGCCATGTTGTCTTAAGTGGTTTACATTTGGAAAATCCGCTATTTGACTCGTATAATACACTCAATAACTATCTTAGCAATATGGATTTGCTTACTTATTGCCTAGGTGCAAAAATGGGCTTAAGCTGCAAATACTCAATCCATTATCCCCTCTAAATCTTTCCAACTAACCCTTATTTCTTGGCCCACAATAGGCTTTGCTACTCTTTTTTAGTAATTTTTAAAATTTAGGCATGAAATTAGCTATGTACAATAGGTATGGCAATCGGTAATATAGCAACAAATACTTATACAGTAGATATAATTAGTGAAAATTCAAATAATGATCCTAATATAACAACTTATAATGAGTTAAGTACCAAATGGAATACTTATAGTTCTAATGAATACTTATCTGAGGATTTTAAAAACACAATAAAAACTAAGTTAGATGAATTAAAAAACCTCGTTAACCTATCAGAAGAAGAAAAAAAGAATGAGGAAATAGCGAAATTGATAGCTGACTTAACTGCTATTATCAATGGTAGTGATTCTGGTGACAATTTAATGATGAGTTTGGATCAGCGTATAAGTTGTTTAACCACTTTTGTTAATTTTCAAAAATCCACCAAAGGTAAAGATATCACTGCAGATGAAAATAATAATATTAAAAATGTTTTAAATAATCCGGAATTAACGTATCCAGATGAAGCAAGCTTTTATTACGCTTTATATTCAGCAATTCTTGACAATTATTCCAACAAGATAGATCAAAACACAAAAAATGGAATACAAGATTTAATCAATAAAGGAGTCGAAACTATAGATAGTTTTTACTCTGAATTTATAAGCAAAGTTTTAGAGTTAAATAAGAATAATTTATATTCAGAAGACCACACAACCCTAAGTAACAAAACTTACGAATCTATCGCGGTTTTTTTTAATGACCTAAGTCCTGCCTTAAGGAATTATTCCGTTTATAAAACTGAACAAGATAATATTTCATCTGCCTCGCGCGCAAGTTTGAGCAACCAAACAATTTCAATGAAAGTGATGCAGGAAAGTAATGCGTATAAATTATTAGAAATAGATAATCTTGTGAGCGAAGCATTGGCTAAGCGTGCTGAGATGGATCCTGCGATGAAACGTTTACGTGATGGTGTTTATTGGGGAGACAACAAAGAAATTAAGCCTCAAGAAAGTATTAAACCTGAAGATGAATTATGGACTAAAAAACAAGAGTAAATTATCAAAACTAAAAAAATAAACTTATTGAATAGGCTAAAGTTATGATTGATTTTTCTGAATATATTGCCAATTATGGCAAAGAAATTGGTCTACCAGACCTAAAATTGAATGATGACGGTATCTGTTCTCTAAGTTTTGATGAAAAACTTAATGTTGA
>CAZIZB010000052.1:0-5035 GCA_964543635.1 uncultured Opitutales bacterium
GTGCGGTGCCGGCGGAGGCGGCCAGGGTTTGAATACCCGAGCTCAGGGCGGCGTTGGTTGCAGTGCCTTCGGCGATGCCATGACCGGCGAGCCATTCGGAGGTGCCCATGCCTTGGGTGACAACGGACAACACGCAGGCTACGAGCATCCGCGCGGGGCCGCTCAAAGTCGTGGTGTGTTCAGACCATTCACGGTAATTATCCTGGACGGCTTTCCAATCGATATCCGTCCTTCCCGCCAAGGCCTCCCGGAATTCCTTCCCAAGACCGGCTTTGTAGTCGATCTCCGCCGGGCTCGGGATCGTAACGGTCTGCGCAAGGATTTCGACAGACTCAAATTCATGACTACAGTCCGTCCAGGTTTCGCCTTTTAATACAAAAGTCGCTAAAAATAAAAACAGAACAACTTTTAAATCGTTCATTTATTTATCTTCATAGTGCCCACGACAGGAAAGCAGTTTTACCACTTCAGAAGCCTCATCGTATTCATAAACTAAACGATCTTTATCATTTATACGGCGCGAATAAGTCGGAATACCTTTATGTTTTAAACGCTCTGGCTTACCGATTCCTGAAGTTGGATGGCGTAAAATATCTTTCAGTAAATTTACGATTTTTGAAGCGATTTTGGGGTTGTGTTTCGTGAAAAACTCAAAATCTTTAGCAAAGCCTTTACTCTTTCCCAAGGTAAGCATTTACGGCCTTTTGAAAAGAGTTAATGTCGCTAAAATCACCGTGTCTCATATCTTCCCAAGCCCAACGAATTGCATCTTCATAAGTCACTGACGGCAAATCTTTATAACCTTCTATATCAGATAAACAATCATCAACTGCTTTCTGTATATACATTTCTTGTTTACGATTTTCTAACAAATTACGATACATTTCATTTTCTACAAAACGTGAAAAGGAAACATTATGCTCCTTCGCTAGCATTTGTATTTGATCGTATAAAATCGGACGAAATGAGATAGATATCCTTTTTGCCTGCATGATCCAAATATGATTCACTTTTTCACCATTGTCAAGCTTTTGTATTTTAAAATAACTCCGTTTGTATCAAATTTTCTTCTTCAATCTTTATAGGAGCTTTCAAACGCCCTTCTTCTAATTGACGTTTTTCTTCTTCATTTACCAAATATTCAAAAAAATCGGTGAATGACGCCCACACAGTTGGATTGTATTTAAATACTCCCTCTTCACAAAGATTATAAACATCTTCCGCATCACACCAATATATGGGTGATGGCTTCTCCGGATCGTCTTGGGTTTCCATGAAAATGGAACCAGCATCACCTCCATAGTCCGATAACAAAAGAAATCTATGTGGCAACCCTTCGTCCCTAAGTTCTTTTGTTCCTTCAATTACACCCAATGGAAAGTTAGAAAAATCAAAATATCCTGGAGAATACTCATAATCTTGTTCGTTATATAGATATTTAAATTCCAATGAGATACATATTCTTAGATATTTTTCCAGTATATCTATATCATATTTTCTACCTAAATACTTAGACACTAATTTTTGTGCTTTTTTTATCAACAAATCGCACCTATTTTTGTCCATCTATCACCTCCTGTGCTCTATCCATCCAATATTTTGATCTTTCTTGATTAAACATAGAACGATCCACAGGATGTTCTGAACTGAGGCTTCCAGTAGCGTGGGCCGAACCAATCCCATGAGCCACTTGGGCGGAACCGGCGTCAACAGCAGCTGAAGTCAGGTTTTGGGCGAGGTTTTTGCCGACTTTGCCGCCGCTGATTGCGGAATCGACTCCGGTTAAATTCACTAGAGTTAACCAAATAAGTAAGAAAACATATTTCTTAAAATTTCTCACAACTACTCAAATCTTTTCCTATACAAGATAAGTCTTCAAGTATTTTTATACTAATTTCATGAGTTCGGTTGTAATCTTCACAAAAAAGACTACATTGCGTCAAAAAATCAATGCACTCTTTCCCAGGTTTATTTGTAAACATTATTTGTATTTTAAATTTTGAAAAAATATTTTTGGGAAATGTTGTTTTGAATTGCTTCGTCTCTATGTAAAGGAAATATGTATTAATTTTTTCTTGTAATTTCAATAAATGATCTGCCTCTTTTTCCCAGGTTATATCGTCAAATATTGTCAACAAGAGTAATCTTGAGCTTTCGTTTTCTGTATAACACCAATCGATTTTATCTAATTCTAGAAGTGACATAATTTAACATTTCTTATCATTTTTTAGGCCTTATTATTTCTATACGTGTCGGAGGTAAACTTAAACCGGGAACAAAAATGCCTTTGCCTGCACCAACAACTTTCGCCCCACTTTGTTCTATTAATGGGTAAGCAACCTTCTGGTTTTTCGTCAAAGGTGCACTTGGTGAAGATTTCAGTTAAAAGTTTCTTTCGATTTGAAAAGCATTAAAAAACCATCTTAAATTGATTGCCTGATTTATACAGATCTGATTTATCTTCTACCTTTATACTGTAATGATCTTCAAACTTTTCTAACATTATCCAACGCATATCTTTTAATTTTATTACAAGTATATTTTTTTTAAAAATTTTTATTTCATTCACCTCTTTAAAATCTTCGCTAAAAATAATTTGATTATTCCAACTGAGGCTTAAGGAAACATTACAATTGCACTCTGTATCCAAGCTCATACTCAAATGAAACTCTTTTTCTTGATTACTTTTAAAGCAACAAAAATATTCATCATCTTTTTGAGGTATGTTATTGAAAAAATCTATCAATTCACATTCATCATAAATCATTCTTTTAATTCTCCTTTTAAAACTGTTACAATAACTTTATTTTCCGAATCTGTCACCACCGTAACATCATTTATAGGATCATAATAACGAACTCGTCCCATAATAGGGTCAGCAGACCGTTGACCATTTCGAACAGTATTTTCTACCACAGAAGGGGGTATGCCTCTGGGTTGTACATTTTTATTCACGTTACGAATAAAATTTTCTGAACCAGGAATGTATTCTTTAGCTGCATTTTTTGTTGCTGAAGATGTAAGTTCTGCCCTAACCTCCAATGTATCAGGAGCCATACGTTCCAAAGCATGTTTCGTGTAATATCGACCCTTAATTACTGTCCCTGATTGAGGAATCAAACTCTCGGTTGTAGAAGACGTAACTACATTTCGAAATGGTACATTGGTTTCAACAACCGTCGGTATAGTTCTCGTCATACCCTTGACGAACCCCGCTCCCAACATACCGGTTGTTGCAACATCCAATGTGCTGAGGATCGGATGATCTTTAAACTCCTGTTTGACAGCTTCGATACCGCCTCCGGCGTAGGTGCCTGCCCAATGAGCTGCGGATTGGCTCGCGAAATAGCCTGCAGTGATTGTCGGAGCAAGAGTTGCAGCAGCGGTTGTCATGTAAACCTTATTTTCCGTCTTAGCATAATCAAGTGCTTCCTCGATTTTTTGAGAACGTTTTTTTTCCGACAATGACTCATTACGAACTGCCATAGCGATTTTCATGCTCGTCTCAGGATGCATTAAGAAGTTATTCTCGACAGCGGTTGCTCCCGCACTATCGGCACTCGCAACATCCCGGCCGCCCACAAACGCAACCGTATCTCCGATAATTCTCGCCTTTTGAGCAATTTTCTGGCGTTCTTCGGGTGTAGCACCGGGCTTGTCCATGGCCTCGGCGGTGGTTTCAGCGACGACGGCGCCGATGGCTCCAGCGAGCGGATCGCCGCCTTTGAGTTGTTCCTTTAAGGCTCCAGCGCCAGCGTGGGCCAATTGTCCAACGGTTTTGTTGAGACCGGCGGCTTTGGCGTCACCGATGGTGTGGGCTATTTGGGCGGCACAGGTATCGACAGCAGCACATGTCATGTCGCTACCCGAGCAAAACGCGATTTCTTGATTTTGAAATAAGTTATCGACTGCCGCTAAATGCTTATTAGTAGCAGTGATGATACAAAATAGTAATGTGATATATTTAAGAAAAATCATTCTTTTAATAAGAATATGTCGAGTTTTAAATTTCTTACATATCTTCCTTTTCTTCTAAAACATCAACAACAAGATCATATAAATAATCATAAAAACTATCGTAAATTTTTACAGGATCATCACCATCAAGAGCCCAATTGTAAATAGTACCATTATCTACATTCAAACAATGCATTAATTCACCATCTCCATTTAAGTAAATTAAATTAGTTTCTAGCCCCCCATTTCTATAATCTAATGTCTCGGAAACAAAAAACCACCGATTTGATATAACTTCTTGCCCTAAATCGATTCCTAAAATATTGACATTGGTGTATTTACTTAAAAACCACAAATAAGAATCTGGTATACTCAAAGATAAACTTTCTTCTGCATCAACTAATAAAGTATCAAATTTTTGGACACTTAATGTTTTTATTTGTTCCAAACTGACTAAACCGTTGTCCAAAATCATTTGACTTATTTTTTCCTGAATATCTTGATTATTTGTTTGCATTTTTTTCCCATTGTGTTGCACGCCATTCCCACCACTGTTTTCTAAACTTTTCATATTGTTTCTCTAGTGTTGGATTATTTCTAAAGCTATTTCCCTTTTCTACTAATCCATGTAATTGTTTTGAAAATTTTCTATGTTGTGTTTGTGTCAACTCAACCATCGTACCAGATTCTTCCTGTAACAAATGGTGTAATTCTATACGTTTACCATCAGATCCTATAGGAGCTTCCCCCATAGACATCCTTTCAAAATTGGTTCTACCTGAAGTATCTTTTAAATGAAAATCAATATCTTTTCTTGTATAAACAGTACGACTTACATCTCTATTTTCTCCGTTAATTTTTACACTTCCATGATATTCTACAGGAATAAAGTTAGATTTTTTTTCTATTTGTTTTGATAATGTTTCTTCTACTTTCTTAGCACTGTTTTTCATCAATCGTTGAAGGATAGATTTCGTACGAAGTGTAGCATTACCCACGATAGCCCCACCAGCGGCACCAACTGCGGAACCGACAGGGCCGATGGCCATACCAGCACCAACGCCAGCGGTTGCCAAAG
>CAZIZB010000053.1:0-4996 GCA_964543635.1 uncultured Opitutales bacterium
ATCCAACAAAAAACGCACCAAAATTAAAAAATTTGAAACGATTCCTTGCAAAGTTGGTAGATTTTGTTACAACTAGATGTATAATTTTATGGTTGCCGAAGAGAATCAATTGAGTTTAGAGGACGCAATTCAAATTTCTACAAAAGTAGAGGAAGTTTATGATGCTTCCAAAATTCAGAAATTGGAAGGTCTAGAGGGGGTTCGCAAGCGCCCTGATATGTATATTGGTGATACCAACGAGCGCGGATTACACCATTGTGTGTTTGAGCTTGTTGATAATGCGATAGACGAATCGCTTGCGGGACATTGTACGGAGATTAAGGTCGCAATGCACTTAAATGGTTCGTGCTCGGTTGAGGACAATGGTCGTGGTATTCCAGTCGACATTCATCCGGTTTACAAAATTCCTGCTCTTGAGCTTGTTATGACCAATCTACACGCGGGTGGTAAGTTCGGCAAAGGTGCTTATCAAGTTTCCGGTGGTTTGCATGGTGTGGGTGCAAAATGCGTTAACGCCGTATCTGAAAATTTTGAAGTTGAGGTACGTCGTGAAGGCAATGTTTACCACATGGGCTTCTCGCAAGGTAAAACAACCCAACCGCTCCATGTAATCGCTCAAAGCAAGCGTACGGGTACCAAAATTACGTTTTTGCCAGATCCAGAGATTTTCGAAGAAACCCGCGAATTTAAATACGAAATCTTGGCGAAACGCTTACGGGAATTGGCTTTTTTGAATCCTGGCATACGTATTGAGCTTTCTGACGAACGCATTGATAAAAGCGAAGTTTTCTTATTTGAAAAAGGTATTGCGCAGTATGTTTCGTTCTTAAATCGCGGCAAAAACTTACTTCACGACAATCCGATCACCTTTTCAGGAAGTTCTGTGGTAACCGATCATCAAGGGAAACAAGGTCGGATTTGTGTCGATGTTGCCATGCAATATAATGATGGTTTCAGCGAGCAAATTTACGCTTATGCGAACTCTATTTTTAATGTTGAAGGTGGAACCCATTTGTCTGGATTTAGAACAGCTTTAACACGTGTTATTAATAATTACGGTAAAGCCAACAATCTCATCAAGGAAAAAGATCCAGCTTTGATGGGGGAAGATGTCCGTGAAGGTTTAACGGCGATCATTTCGGTAAAAGTTCCAGAACCACGTTTCGAAGGTCAAACAAAAACAAAGCTTTCTAATAGCGAAGTTGATGGTATCGTCCAAAAAATCATGGGGGATTCTCTCAAATATGCGTTTGAGACCGATCCAAGTTTAGGGAAAGCTATCATCGAGAAGTGTTTAGGTGCTGCTCGTGCTCGTGAAGCCGCTCGTAAAGCCCGCGATACGGTACGCAAAGGCGCTTTAGCCGGAGGTGGTTTGCCCGGAAAACTATCCGATTGTTCTGAAAGAAATCCAGAACTTTGTGAGCTTTTCATTGTTGAGGGAGATTCCGCAGGTGGTTCTGCGAAACAAGGTCGTGATCGGCGTTATCAAGCTATTTTGCCGATCAAAGGAAAAATTCTCAACGTCGAAAAAGCTCGTTTAGATAAAGTTCTTAGCAATGCAGAAATTCGTACCATCGTTACCGCTTGTGGAACGGGTATTGGCGAAAATGGAGAAGGCGCTTTTGATATTTCCAAAGCACGTTACCACAAAGTCGTTATTATGACCGATGCGGACGTTGATGGAGCTCACATTCGTACCTTACTTCTCACCTTTTTCTTCCGCCAAATGCGCGGTTTAATCGAAAATGGTTACGTTTATATTGCTCAACCGCCTTTGTATAAAATCAAACGGCGCAAACGCGAGCAATACATCGATAATGATGCGCAACTCAATAAAATCTTGTTAGAGCTCGGTTCAGAAGGTGTACAGCTTATTCGTGCACAAGATCGCCACAATTTCTCTGAAGAAAGCTTCCAAAAAGTTCTAGAATTGATCTCCAAATTGGAGCAATTAGGTGCTTCTGTTGTTCGGCATGGTTGCAGCTTAGATCGTTATTTGGACGCCTTTAATCCAGAAACCTGCGAAGTTCCAAAGTTTGTTGTTCGCATGCGTATTGGTAACCAAGAAAGCTTCCAATTCTTAAAGAACGATGAGGAACGTTCCCGTTTTTATGTCGAAAACAATATGGTAGATGACATTTATAATGGCACTACAGTTCGAGAAATTGAACGAGATGGTCAAAAGCTTTCACAACGTATTATTGTCAGCGAAATCTTTGAACACACTCAAATTATGCAGCTCTTAAAGCAAATTCTCGCTTTAGATCCCTCCTTAGATCGTTTTTCCTCAGGCGAAGAACCACGTTATTTCCTCAAGGATACCGCTTCTAATGCTAAAGATAAAGATGTGGAAATTCCCGTTGTTTCGCTATTAGAGTTGATCGAAGCTGTACGCAAATTGGGTCGCAAAGGTCTTCATATCCAACGCTACAAGGGTCTTGGAGAAATGAATGCAAAACAGCTATTTGAAACCACTATGGATCCCAAAACGCGCCGTATGTTGAAAGTACGTATGGAAGACGTCGCAGAAGCTGAACAAGTCTTTACAATGCTTATGGGAGACGACGTTCCTACACGCCGCACCTTTATTGAAGATAACGCTTTAAATGTAGCTAACTTAGACATCTAATATCATGTACGCAGAAAAAGAATTTTTAATAGATACCAATGTCGACGAAATTATGAAGTCGGCCTACATCGATTATTCGATGTCTGTTATTGTTAGCCGTGCTTTGCCGGATGCTCGCGATGGCTTTAAACCTGTTCATCGGCGTATTTTGTACGCAATGTTCCGCGAAGGCTTGCTGCACAATCGTCCTTTCGATAAATGCGCGGGTGTTGTCGGAGAAGTTTTAAAAAATTACCATCCACACGGTGATAGTTCTGTTTATGACGCCCTGGTCCGCTTAGCACAAGACTGGGTGATGCGTTATCCGCTTGTTGATCCTCAAGGAAACTTTGGGTCGATCGACGGCGACTCTGCTGCTGCTTATCGTTATACCGAGTGCCGCTTGAAAGAAATGGCAGAGGAATTGCTGAAGGACATCGATGAGGATACCGTCGATTTCGTTCCTAACTACAAAGAAAGTACAACGGAACCTACTGTTTTGCCGGCAGCGCTTCCTAATTTGTTGCTTAATGGCTCTACGGGTATTGCGGTCGGTATGACGACCAATATTCCGCCACATAATCTACGCGAACTGATCGATGCACTTATTCTGCTTGCGGACAATCAAGACGCAACGGTTGAGGATGTCATGAAGATCGTCAAGGGACCAGATTTCCCAACAGGAGGAACCGTTGTAGGTCTTGAAGGTATTTCGAATTATTTACGAACTGGTCGTGGTATTATCCATGTTCGCGGTGAAGCGCATTGCGAGGAAATCGGAAATGGCAAAGAACAAATTATCATTACCGAAATCCCGTACAATGTTAATCGCGCCAATTTGGTAACCAAGATTGCGGAATTGGTTCAACAAAAGATTTTGACAGAAATCAGCGATTTACGCGATGAATCGGATGAAAACACGCGTATTGTTGTTGAATTGAAGCGTGGCGAAGTTCCTCGTGTTGTTTTAAATAAACTGTTTAAAATGACACCTTTGGAATCTTCTTTCGGTGTTATCTTGTTGGCTTTGGATCAGCAACGCCCCAAGCAGATGAACATCAAAGAAATGCTCGAATGTTATTTAGAGCATCGTCGGGAAGTTGTTTCGCGCCGTACCCAATTCCGTTTGCGTAAAGCTGAAGAACGTTTGCATATTTTAGAAGGCTATAAGGTTGCCATTGACCACCTCGATGACTTTGTAAAGATCATTCGTGGATCCAATTCTCGCGAAGAAGCTCATGTTGCATTGGTTGCTAAATACAAACTATCGGATATTCAAGCCGGCGCTATTTTGGATTTGCGCCTGTATCAATTGACGGGCATGGAGCGCGAAAAAATCGATGGCGAATACTTGAATTTGCTGAAAATTGCAGAAGAATTACGTTCGATTTTATCCAGCGATGCGAAATTGCTCGGAGTTTTAAAAGAAGAATTCCTCAAAGAGCGCGAGAAATACGGAAATGATCGTAAAACACGTATCGTTCCAGCCGAATCTGAATTTCGCTTGGAAGACGTTATCGCTAATGTTGGTTGCAGCATAACCATTTCACATAAAGGCTTTATTAAACGTACCGATATCAGTTCTTTCCGCTCTCAGAAACGTGGGGGTAAAGGCGTCATTGGAGCAGGCCAATACGACGAAGATTTTATTGAACATTCATTTACTGCAAGTACGCACGACTACATTCTCTTCGTGATGCAAAATGGTCGTTTGTATATTAAGAAAGTGTACGAAATTCCTGAAGGAACACGTACTTCTAAAGGTCGTGCTTTGATTAATTTGCTCAATCTGCAAGAAGGTGAGAAAATTGCTGCAATGATGTGCTTCAAAGATTTCAGCGATGAGCATTCTTTGGTCATGGCAACCCGCAATGGTATTGTTAAAAAGACAGTCCTTTCAGCTTATAAGAATTGTCGAGCAGCTGGTTTAATCGGCATGAATGTAGACGATGGTGATATCATTATCGGCGCAGAACTCACCAAAGGTAACGACGATTTAATTTTAATCACCTATCAAGGCCTCTCGATACGATTCCCAGAATCGGATTGCAGAGAACAGGGTCGCGCCACACGAGGCGTTCGTGGTATCCGCTTACATGAAGGTGACTATGTCAAAGCTTTAATCGTTGTTGACGACAAGCAAACCTTGCTCATTGCAGGTATTAAAGGACAAGGTAAACGTTCGGAATTCTCCGAATATCGTGTTCAACGTCGTGGCGGCTACGGTATCATCGCCATTAAAACACACGGAGTTGCAGGTGCTATCACTGTAAGCGATTCGGATGAAATGATGCTGTTTACCAAATCAGGCCAATCCGTTCGTTCGCCTGTCAAGGATGTACGCGTTATTGGTCGTACAACTATGGGTGTTCGACTCATCAATTTAAC
>CAZIZB010000054.1:0-4788 GCA_964543635.1 uncultured Opitutales bacterium
AAAACTTCTTCAATACGTTCTTCTTAACCGAACCAGCTTTGAACTTCAGAATTCAACTGCAAGATTTGCCAACCTTTCGGAGTTAATTGCCGACCTTGGGGCGTCCGTTGAATGTAACCTTCTTGAATAAGGAAAGGCTCGTGGACTTCAGCTAGGGTTTCTGCCTCTTCGCCAACAGCAATTGCCAGCGTACTAACACCAACTGGCTTTCCATGAAAGTGATTAGCAAGCACAAACAAAATCTTTTTATCTAATTCATCCAAGCCATTTTCATCGATATCAAGTAAGGCTAAAGCCTGTTCTGCAATTGCTTTATCGACATTTGCAGCCTTTTTCTGCTGAGCAAAATCTCGCACAAAATGAATCAGATTATTTGCAATACGCGGGGTACCTCTCGAACGTGAGGCAATTTCGTAAGCCCCTTCGGCTTTTATAGAAAGATCTAAAAGCTTTGCCGATCGAAGAATAATAGCCGTCAAATCTTCCTTATTGTAATAATCAAGACGCGTTTGCAAGGTAAAACGGCTTCGCAAGGGTGCTGTCAACAAACCACTTCGAGTGGTTGCTCCCAGCAAGGTAAATCGCGGAATATTCAAGCGAACGCTACGTGCATTTGGCCCTTGATCGATCATAATATCGATGCAAAAATCCTCCATTGCCGAAAAGAGATATTCTTCTACCGTCTTTGGCAAACGATGAATTTCATCAATAAATAAGACGTCACGTTCATTTAAATTCGTCAGCAAACCCGCCAAATCGGCAGCCTTTTCAATAATAGGACCCGAAGTTACATGAACCCCTACTCCCATTTCATTACCTAAAATATGGGCTAAGGTTGTCTTACCCAATCCTGGAGGTCCACTAAGTAAGATATGATTTAAGGTATCCTGACGCGCCCTAGCCGCTCCTACCATAATTTTGAGCCGCTCTACCGTTTTTACCTGCCCTGTAAAATCCGAAAAACTCAAGGGCCGAAGCTTATTTTCTTCGGACGGATTAGCTTGATTTAATACCTCGCAAGGAGCTTTACTCTGCATTTTTAAATTCAGCCGCTAATTGCGTTAAAGTTGATTTAGCATCACCATAAATCATGCGGGTATTATCTTTTGTAAATAATTCGTTCTCCAAGCCAGAAAACCCTTTTCCTTGGCCACGTTTAAGTACAAAAACGGTACGCGCATTGAATACTTCTAAAATGGGCATTCCGTAAAGCGGCGAATCTGGATTTTCAACAGCCGCCGGATTAACAACGTCATTAGCGCCTACAACAATAGCCACATCGGTATCCGCAAAACGCGCATTCGCTGTTTCCAACTCTGTTAATTGATCATAATCCACATCAGCTTCAGCTAGCAACACATTCATATGTCCTGGCATACGTCCTGCAACCGGATGGATCGCATAAAAAACATCCGCACCATTTTGCATAAACCGCTGCGCTAAATCCTTGACCGCATGCTGAGCTTGTGCTACCGCTAAACCGTATCCCGGAACAATCGCAACCGTACGAGCTGCTTCAAGAATGTAATAAGCGTCTTCAACACTGATTGTCTTGGGTTCCAATTGCGTCCCAGCTTGCTTTTTAGTTTGTTTTTGAGCAAATCCTCCCAACAAAACTTTTTGCACAGAACGATTCATGGCCTTACACATAATCAGTGTTAAAATTAAGCCGCTTGTACCCACCAAACAGCCTGCCACAATGAGCACTTTATTCAGCAGAATTAAACCAGCGGCACCAGCTGCAATACCGGACAAACTATTCAACAAAGAAATAATCACCGGCATATCTCCACCACCGATATGCAAAACAAACAGGCCACCTCCGATTGTGCTCAATGCAATCAAGGTATAAAAAGCCCAAACATTATGCGCATAAATCCATTCACAAGAAGCCACTACCAATAATACAACAAGAAAAGCGTCCACCCATTTCTGTCCACAAAAACAAATGGAGCCCGTTGGCATCTTTTGGCTTAATTTGCCGTAAGCAATCAAGCTTCCCGTAAATGTAATGGCACCAATAATAATGGTTAAACACGTTGCAACTTGGGCAAAATAAAGATGAAAATCATAATAAAACTGCGGAATGTAGTTTAATTTAATCCCTTCAACAATACCAACCGCAACGCTGGCCAAACCTCCAAAACCATTAAATAAGGCCACCATTTCTGGCATCGCAGTCATTTGAACACGTATCGCCATTAGAAGTCCCACATAAGCTCCTGCAAAAGCAACAGCAAATGTAACCGTTAAATTCTGCGGAGGGAATCGAAGTAAAGTTACTAAAATCGCCAAAAACATACCTGCTGCCGAAATAAAATTACCTTTGCGGGCAGAAGCCGTTTTTCCGAGCAATTTAATCCCCCAAATTAACAAAATGGCTGAAATAATATAAATAAAATCGCTATTCACAATAACTTACTTTCGTTGATTTTTAGAATGAAACATCTTGAGCATACGATCGGTAACCCAATAACCGCCAACGATATTAATCATGGCAAAAAAGATACCTACATAACCCAAAACAAGCGTTAATGGCTCACGTGCCTGAGACAAGGTAATAATTGCGCCCACCAAAGTAATACCGGAAATCGCATTTGTTCCCGACATAAGAGGTGTATGCAATTGCGATGGAATTTTAGCAATCAATTCAAATCCCAGCAAGCTTGCCAATAAAATGCAAAAACTTAACCAACCATAATCCATGCAAGTTAATGTAAAACATTTAACAACAAAGGGAAGTTAAAAGTTAAAGAATTTAGCAAGCTTGTTCAATTCGCAATATTTAACCGAAAATAAGGCCAAGCTGTATTAAAAATGAAAGTTTCAAAACAAACATTCTCCTCATTTATTAATTTCAACCTAAGCACAGGCGTTACTTTAGGCTCTTGATCTAAAAGACTCCATAGCTTCTCATCGGAATCCCAATAAAACCAAACAGTCTGTCTCAAATTCTTTATAGGTATAAAAATTTCATCTTTTTCTCTAAATTCTTTCTCAAAAAAAGAAATTTTATAAGTTTTCTGCGTGTCTAATGTCTGGAAACTTAAACAATCATTTTCCACTTTAAAACAAGCACCTTTTTTTACGTAAAAAAGGATTTTTGTAAAGCTATCTAAAGGCTTAACTTCCTCATATTTATGCGCTTTTTTTACCATAAAAAGCACTTGCACAAAAATCGTTATGAATAGGCTCCAAACACTTAAAGCCAGCAACACTTCCAAAAGTGTAAACGCCTTTGTCGCTTTTTTATCGTACATTTTTCGCATTTTTTCGTAAAATAACATTGACCTTTGGGCTTTTTCAATGTTTTATTAAAACAAATATCAATATTATGAATAAATCAGAACTTATCGTTGAAATTCAAAGTTTGTTAGGTGAAGGCGCAACAAAAGTTTGTGCAGAACGTGCTTTAGAGGCTGTATTAGGCGCATTTAAAGCTGGCATAAAGAAAGACAAAGCAGTCCAATTGGTTGGCTTTGGAACGTTTTCCATAACAGAACGTAAAGCTCGTAAAGGGGTTAATCCACAAACTGGAAAGACCATTCAAATTGCTGCTTCGAAGACAGTTAAGTTTAAGCCTAGCGCTCACCTAAAAGAGATTTGCTAATTTTAAACGGTAAGGATTTGAAAAAATTCTTACCACTTCTTTCTTTCGAAATGCAGTTATGAAGTATACACTATTAGACGAAGCAGTAAAAGTTGTTCCAAATTCTGGAATTCTTATCAATTTAATTTCAAAACGCGTTAAGCAATTACGCAATGGTGCAGAACCTTTAGTTCATTCCTTGGAAAAACTAACTTTAGAAGATATTGCTTTAAAAGAAATTATTGAAAAAAAGATCACTGCAACCTTTTAGTTGCTGTGTTGAATGAAAAAAAACGCATCAGAACATACCACCAAAACGGTTTTTAATCGTAAATTGGTTCATGATTTTTTTATTGGCAAAAAGTTTGAAGCCGGTATTGTTTTATGCGGAACAGAAATAAAATCCATACGAGCCGGTAATGTTACGCTTAGCGAGTCTTTTATTCGCTTAGATCGCAATAATCGTCCTGTTTGGATTAATGCTTACATTAACGATTACAAATTTGGCAATGTCAATAATCATGAGCCCTCGCGCTCACGTTTTTTACTCCTAAAACATAGAGAAATCAATGAATTACGTGGAGCCCTAGAGCGCAAAGGTGAAAGCATTTTTCCCGTGAAGTTATACTTCAAATCGGGATTAGCCAAATTAGAAATTGCCATTTGCCGAGCAAAAAAATTGTTTGATAAGCGACGCGACTTAAAAGATAAGGCTGAAAGTCGAGATATGGAACGTGCCTTACGTTATAAATTTAAATGATACACGTTGTTCTTTTTCGTCCAGAAATCCCACAAAATACAGGCAACATAGGCCGCTTGTGTGCTTGCACCAATACCTGTTTACATCTGATTCATCCGCTTGGATTTACCCTATCCGATCGCTATTTAAAACGTAGTGGAATGGACTATTGGAATTATCTTCAGGTAAAAGAATACGCCAATTGGGAGGATTTCATGGCACGCAAAGAAGGCATCCAACGCATTTGGCTTCTTACCACACATGCGAAAAAATTCTACACTAACGTTTCTTTCCAGGATGGTGACGCCATTCTTTTCGGAAGTGAAGGCAAAGGTTGCCCAGAAGAACTCCATCAAACCCTCAACGACTACCGCATTACCATCCCTCTACTCCACCCCAATGTACGCTCTCTAAATCTCAGTACAAGCGTCGGCATCGTCCGCTACGAGATTTATCGTCA
>CAZIZB010000055.1:0-4750 GCA_964543635.1 uncultured Opitutales bacterium
ACGATGTTTTCGCCCATCTTTGCAATTTTCGATGTCAAAAGTCCTTGAATGGTTAATTCCGGATTTTTAACAAACGTTTGCTCTAGTAAGCAGGTTTCGCCGTACCATTTGTTCAATTTTCCTTCAACGATACGTGCAATAGCTGCTTCTGGTTTGCCTGCACATTGAGCTTTAGCAATCTCAACTTCTTTATCGATAACTTCTTGTGGAATATCTTCACGAGAAAGATAAAGGGGATTTGCTGCAGCGATATGCATGCAAATATCCGATACCATTTGGCCGAATTCTTCATTGCGGGCAACAAAGTCCGTTTCGCAGTTGACTTCAATAAGAACCCCCAACTTTCCACCCATATGGATATAGGATTGAATAAGACCTTCTTGAGCGCTACGACCAGCCTTTTTAGCAGCACTGGCAATACCTTTTTTCTTTAAAATAACAATCGCTTCCTCTTCAACGCCATTACTTTCGGCAAGCGCTTTTTTGCAGTCAATAAGACCTGCACCTGTTTTGCTACGTAAAGCAGCGACCATTTGAGCTGTAATTTCAACCATGATTATGCCTCCTCTTTAACGGTTTCTACTGCAGGTTCTTCGACTTTTTCTGTTTTCTTTGTAGCTGGCTTTTTGTCGTCCTTTACTTTTTTAGTCGTAGAAGTACGTGGTTTGCGAGCTTTATCGCTTGCAGCAGGACGCTTACGTGTCCAAGTCTTTTCTTTACCTTCAGACATTACAGCAGCCGCAGGGATGTCTTTATGACTTGATTTGTTGAGTTTTCTGAGCTCAATACCTTGTTGAATAGCTTCCTGTAAGAATTCAAAAATGATACGCAAAGATTTGATGGAGTCATCATTTGCAGGAATTGGGAAATCCAAAACTGTAGGATCAGAGTTTGTGTCGACGATACCAATAGTTGGGATTTGCAAACGACGTGCTTCACGAATCGCAATCGCTTCATGTGTTGCATCTACTACAAACAAAATGTTTGGACGTTTTTCCAAATTACGAATACCTTCAAAGCCGCGTTGCATACGAACCATTTCGCGACGAATCGCTGCACCTTCTTTCTTTGGCAACTTGTTGAGTTCACCGGATTCTTCCATGTCCGAAAAACGCTTAAATTTAGCCAAGCTAGCTTTAACGGTTTCGAAATTGGTTAAGCAACCACCGAGCCAGCGATTTGCGCAGAAAGGCATATCTACGGCTTGTCCCAGCTCACGAACAAGTTCTTGAGCTTGAGGTTTTGTGCCTACCAAAAGGATATTTGCACCATCTTTGATTTGCTTAATTAAAAACTGGGCTACTTTTTCTAAACATTCACGTGTACGTTCCAAATCGATAATGGAAATACCATGAACATGCTTATATAAATAAGGACCAAATTTTGGATTCCAACGTTTTACTTGGTGGCCAAAATGCACACCAGACTCTATCATACTTTCGTAATCTAATTCCATAAAAAATCTCCGTATTCTTCTCGAATCTAGGATAATGGGTTAAGGGTTAATAAATTCAACTAAAAGTTGATACTATTTTTCAGATAATAGCAAGCAAATCTTACAAGTTTTGCAAAGTTTTTTCGTTTTCTAATTCAACCGATTCGCGTGTTTTGAAAAAGACGATACGTTCATTGGGGTATAGGAAACCGTTTTTTTCTCGCATAAAACGTTCGCGAAAAGCTGCGTCCGTCATTAATTTGCGAATAAAATATTTTTTTGCTACAACTTGTTTACGGATGCGTTCGATGGTTTGCTGAAGTTGAGTATTTTTAATTTTCCAATTTTGGTAGTTATGATAAGAATTACGGAAAGGTTTCCCCCAAAAGTAATAAATAGCTAGCGCTAAAACAATCACACTTGCTGTTTTTATGTAAAATTTTAGTCGCATATTTGAAAAAATGAAAAATTATTATACAGAATTACTATTTTTCATTGCAAAACTTAAAAGTCAAAGTTAAAGTATAATAAAGCACTCTTTATTATGTATAAGCAATTTTTTGGTTTTTCGGAAAGTCCATTTAATATTACACCAGACCCACGTTTTTTATTTTCAAGCCATGGGCATAATCGAGCGCTTACTTTGTTAAAATACGGAATTGAGCAATCTAAAGGCTTTTTAGTGATCGTAGGCGAAGTGGGTTGTGGAAAAACACTACTTTGTAGAACGCTTTTGCAGTCTTTAGATGAAAAAATTTTCGAAACAGCTTGGCTTTATTCATCGAATATTAGCCAGGAACAGCTTATTCGAAGTATTTTAAAAGAAATCGGTATGCCTACTGCAAAACTTCCTGAAACGGACCATTTGGAAGCTTTGAACGAGTATTTGTTGGGAAAAATTAATCGAGGTAAAGAAATTGTTCTTATTATTGATGAAGCCCAAAATCTATCCTATGAACTTTTAGAATCCATACGTTTATTGTCTAATCTGGAGACTGACAAAAAGAAATTGTTGCAAATCTTGCTTATTGGGCAGACGGAATTTAAAGCAAAACTTAATCAGCCGCATTTGCGACAGTTAAAACAACGTATTTTGGTTTATGATGAATTGCATGCACTTTCTGCAAAAGAAACACAACAATATATTAATCATCGTTTGAATCTTGTTTGCCAGCAGCCTGGTTTGCCGCAGATAAGTTATAGTGCTTTTCGTAAGATTTTTAAGTACACAAAAGGTATTCCGCGTATTATCAATAATATTTGCGATAAGGCACTTATGGCTGCTTATGCGCGTCTTTCTCGGAAAGTGGAATCGAAGGATGTTCGTCAAGCGATTCAAGATATCGAAAGGCTAACCTTATGAGTCAACTCATAAAGAAATTAAAAGCCACTCAGTCGCAAAATACCTTTGTAACCCCTGAAGCTGCTGCAAAGATTATTTCATCATCTGGACGAAAATCTAAAAGAAATTACCGTGCTTTCTGGAGTATAGTGTTAATGACTATAATAGGAATAGGGGGATGTTGTTTTTGGGGGGTAAAGAAAAAAAGTGTACAGCAAGTCCAAGATGTACAGCTTCCGGTTGCTCCCAAAATAAAAATAGCACTAGAACCCTTGCAAGTAAGCCCAAAAGCACCTTTAGAGCTTGAAGATAGTTATGAAGCGTTGGCGAGCTCGGTAAAATCTGAAAATACGCATAAAAGCCTTTATGAACAAGGCGCAAGCTTATATATTAAAGATTTTCCAGAATTTGTACCTTCGTTGGGATTTTTTATTTCAAAGTTTTTGGATCCTTACCTAAAAAATTGTGCGCAAATTGCTCAGCAGGTAAAAAAAATAAAAAGACCGCATATTGTTCATAAAAAAACACCGCCAAAACCTGCTTCAAAAATTATTAGTTTAAAGGATGCAATTCCTGTTGCTAACCCCGTTCACGCACCTCAAGAAAAACGGTTTCAAGTGGATTATAACGAACAGGATGATTGGGTTATTACTGCACCTAGACTTACAGAAGCCCAACAACAGCATTTAGAGGGTATTCATAAGCTTTTAAATCAGATGCAAATAGAAAGTGTGCGAGAAGAAGGCTCTCAATCACGTTTAAAAGCGAACGGACATATTTATCATCCCAACGCTCTTATTTCTATGAAGCCGCGTTTAACGTGGATGGGAATTCAACACAACGAACTTATTTTTTACGATGAATACAAGCAAGAATACAGAAAAAAAATTGCTCAAAATTAAGGGTAATCATTTAAAAAACCTTCCACCGATCGACTCTATGGATACGTGGGGGGCTCCTGTACCTGACTTTATCGAAAAACGTACTTGGAAACTAAAAGGTATCTTAAGTATTTGTTTCGTTTTGATCGTTGTCGTTTATGGCCTAAAAGGGAAATTTTCATGGCCATTAACGTCGCAAGTTGTTTCACAGGAGCACTTAGCACCAATAGCGGAAAGAGAAACCGTACAACTTAATCTGGAGGCCGATTCAATAACGACAGAAGTTGCCAATTATAGCGCTAATCAGCAACAGGCTTTCTTAAAGGTTGCACCAGAACTTGTATCCAATTTAATGGACGAAACAGAAGATTTGGAGGAAGAAGAGCCCAAAGAAACATCTGCAACAATTGCACAAGAAATTAGAGCTTGGCTACATCAGCAACATATACAAGGTGTTGCGTATAAGGATTTTGAAAGTTGCATTGTAGTTAATGGAAAAATATTTCACTTAAATGAAGTCGTTGCACCAGAACTCAATCTAGTTTGGAGTGATATTGACCCTGTGGCTAAAAAGCTCTTTTTTTATGATGCAAACGGGGCTTTATATTTTATTAATTATTAAATTGACGCAAAATTTTAAACCGATTTCATAAATAATATGAAGTATTTTAAATTTATTGCGTTAGTAACGTTATCGCTTGCGGGTTGTACCAAAACGGAATCAGGGCTTGCGGGTTGTGGTATTGGATCGGCAGTAGGTGCAAGTATCGGTTATGCGATTGATGGTGGTGCAGGTGGAGCAATTGCAGGTGGACTTTTGGGAGGTATTGTCGGCGGAGCCGCTGGAAGTGCGGTAAACAAAGAAGAATCAAGCTATGAAGAACCTACTTATGCCTCAACATCTACTTATGAATCTTCTCATCAGAAAAATCTTCGTAATGAAATACGACAAGAGCATTATCAATTAGAGCAAGAAAAAATTGATTTTCGTAAGCAAGAATTGGAGCAAAAACGTTTGGAGTTGGAAAGAAAACGTCTCGAATTAGAAGAGAAGAAACTTGAACAAGAGCGTATCGAACTCGAATTACAACG
>CAZIZB010000056.1:0-4747 GCA_964543635.1 uncultured Opitutales bacterium
TCAAACAACACCAATCGTTTCCAATTCTCCCAATTCTCCTTATCGGCAGCTTAGCCTTTTGATAAAGGATGTTGATATGTTAAAAGAGGAATTAGAAGCCTTAAAAAATAATCAAACCTCATTAGAACAAGAAAATGAAAAATGTTTACAGCAAGAATTAGAAGCGTTGAAAGCAAGCTACAGTAATTTGGAGCAAAAGCTTGAAGAGGTGTGTTGTTCTATAAGTAATATCGGAACAGAAAAGTATGAGCTTATGCAAAAAGAGCTTCAAATGCACAAAGATTTTTCTACAGAAATGACTGAAAGAGTAAAGCTTTTGGAAGAAGAAAATGAAAAATTAAAAAATACTAATTTGCAACAAGAATTAGAAAGCTTAAAAATAAGCTATGCTAATTTAGAGCAAAAACTTGAAGATACTTGTCATTTTGTAAGTGATATCGGAACGGAAAAGTATGAGCTTATGCAAAAAGAACTTCAGGCAAATAAGGATCTTTCCGCACAAATTGAGCAAAAAATATTAGCAGTTTTGTCAGATTGGTGTAAACAAGCTGAAGGAAAAATAGCGGCAGATCATGCTTCTTTAGAAGAGGTAAAACGTAATTTACCAAAATCCAATGATTGGATATCTTCAAATGCTTTTGTAGCTTTTAAGAATGAAAACGAGCAACATGTAAGGGAGCTTATTGATTTCTTTGCAGAAGAAAAAATTGAACAATTTAGACAAAAATTGAATGAACAGGATCAAAAAATTTATCAACTCTCAAAGAGCGATGGAGCTCAAGGTAATTTAAAACATTCTTTCCAGAAGATAGAAAAGAAGTTGGGTGAATTTTGTAAAACAACTTGTGATGAAACCATTCGTCAAGTTAACGATCGTTTGCAGAATTTAGCCCAACAAATGCAGTCAGGATTAGATGCACTCAGCTGTGCTAAATGTGTGCAGCATACGATTGTTTCGGGAGAGTCTCTTTCGTCTATTGCGCAACGTTATCGTACGACGCCTGCGCAAATTCGTGCAGTTAATGGTTTACAAAATTCCAAAGGTTTAAGAGTTGGGGATACGATTTTAATTCCTAAAAATCAGTAATTTTGGTATTGCCCAAGGGAAGCAATTGGGTGCATTATAAATGTATGCGTACGAATGTTTCCCTTATCTACAATTCTTTTGGTAAGCCAGAAGAGGTTTTAGCTTTGCAAACAAAGGAACTTGCTCCAATTCAAGAGCAACAAGTTGTGATAAAATTGCTTGCAAGTGTGATTCATCCGTCTGATTTTGGAAAAATACAAGGAACGTACGGAAAACTTGCGAGCTTGCCGGCAGTTGCTGGACGTGAAGGTATCGGTGTTATTTGTGAAGTGGGTTCTAAGGTTTCTTCTTTAAAAGTCGGTATGCGTGTACGTATTCCAGAAGCATTGGGTACCTGGCAATCTTACGTTATTGCAGAAGAATCTGATCTTTGGCCTTTGCCATCCAATATTCCTGTTGAACAACTTACTCAAGCCTTTATTAATCCACCGACGGCTTTGCGACTATTGAATGATTTTGTGCCTTTAAAAAGTGGCGATTGGGTAATCCAAAATGCTGCTAATTCTTGCGTAGGTCAATGTGTTATTCAGATTGCTCGAGTTTATGGCTACAAAACGATTAATATTGTACGCGACTTAGCTCAAGCAGAACATTTGAAACGTTTAGGAGCGGATTGCGTAATAACCTTAGAGCAATTATCGGATGTACGGGAATGGACGAATGGTGAGTATCCAAAATTGGCTTTAAATTCGGTTGGAGGAAGCAGTGCTTTGCGGCTTATAAAGAGTTTAGCAGAAAATGGAACTATAGTAACTTTCGGTGCAATGACGGGAGAACCGATTCGTTTTCCTACTCGTGAATTGATTTTCAAAAATGTTCAATTGCGTGGTTTTTGGATGGATGCTTGGTCGCGTTTACGTCCCGCTTTGGAGGTAAAAAGCTGCTTGCAACAAGTCTTTAATCTTATGCAAACGAAAAAGCTTGTAGTTCCGGTAGGGGAGACTTATCCCTTGGAACAATGGAAGAAGGCTTTGGAAGCTTCACAGCAATCATCACGCAATGGCAAAGTGTTGTTTTTAGCGCAAAACGATGACTGAAGATATGGCAGGTCATAGGGCCCGTTTACGTGAACGTTTTAAGAAAAATGGTTTAAACGGGTTCGCGGAGCATGAAGTCTTAGAATTACTTCTTACCTTGTGTATTCCACGAAAAGACGTAAAATCTTTGGCAAAAGTTTTGTTAAAACGTTTTGGAAATATACGTTGCGTTTTTGATGCAAAACCTGAGGAATTAGTGCAGATACGAGGGATGGGAGATGTTTCTGTAACCTGCCTACAATTAATAAAGGCGTTTTCTACCTATTATTTACAGCAGCAAACGGCTGATATTTGTATTTTTGACAATAATGAAGCGTTAATAAATTTCTGGAAGGCACGCTTAGGCGGCTTGAAACATGAAGTATTTGAGGTTGCTTATTTGGATAGTGGTTTTCGATTGCTAAGTGACGGTATTGTTCGTATGGAAGAAGGGGTTACTTCAAAAATACAGGTTTATCCTCGTAAAGTAATTGAAGCGGCACTTTTGCGTGGAGCCAGTAATGTTGTTATCGCCCACAATCATCCTTCCGGAGATCCAAAGCCGTCACAAGCGGATTTTTCGATGACGCAAACCTTACGGTATATTGGTAATGCATTATCCTTGCGCTTGTTAGATCATATTATCATTACCAAAGATAATTTTTATTCGTTTCGGCAGGACGGCTTTCTTGATTAATATCCCTATAGACATCCTGCAAAAGTTGAATGGAAAAACTTCCGATAAAGTCAGTAGCTATGCGGTTTGAACGGTGAAAAATAATGTTAAAATTTTTTAACACTCTTACAAGGGTTGTTTTTTTCATTATTCATGCGTCATCGCAGACTTTTTTAGCGCCGACTTTTGCAGGAACCCTAGTACAACGAACTTTTTTATTTTCAACTTTTGGTTTATAATCTAAAACGTTAGAAGCTCCTTTACGGAGCTTCTTGGTATTATTTAATAATTTTAAAAAGAATAATTATTTTTCATTCGCTGCTGCATTGGCTGCTTCAACACGTTTGCCAAGAGCCTTTACAGATAAGATCCATAATACGCAGATAAGAATGAAAAGAGCAAACAAGTAAGGTACGATTTGGTAATAAGTTGCTTTCATACCAATAATGCTGCTGACTGCAGAGAACAGTACGACTTGAATAAATGCACCACCGGATTTACCAAGACGTCCACCAACAACGTCTACAACAGCTTTACCTTTTACTTTCATTTCTTCGTCGAGAGGAATGTAAGCCATTTCCTTGGTCAAATCAAACAAAGCATATTTGGTGGATTTTGCTGCAACAACGATGATGGCACCCAAGATAACGGCAACAGCAACTGGATTGGTTCCCATGTTGGCAACAATTTCTCCCAATTCTTGACGAAATACGATGAAGGAGAAGAATGTGAAACCACCAATGAGGAATACCAGCGGAGTTGCCAATGCAGCTACAACCCAACGGCAAACACGTAAAACATTTCCACCAACGATCAACATAACCATAGAAGCAACGCCGGTCCAAATGGTAAAGCGACTCATAAAGGTGTTGTAATCGTTTTCGTTTGCATATTGCAATTTCAATTGGCTCTTCCAAAGACCTTCGATTAAGTTTACGCTAATACCATAACAGATGATCAACATAGCGATTAAACCGAGATAAGGAGAGGTGAAGATGGTCTTCAAGCTTTGGATAAGACCTGCTTTTTTCTTACCTTTTTTAACACCTGGCAATTCTGGTTTGTCATAGAAACGCTTATCGGTTAAAACGTTTTTGTAGATCCATTTGTAGATAGCCATGGTCGCAATACCGAAGATAACAACGATACTCATCAACCAATTAAGAGAAACTTGCCAAGGATCAACACCTTCCGCAACATTCTTAACATCGGAAAAGTAGTCTCCGAATACACCAGCTAACAAAAGTGAAATTTGAGCCATCAAACCGAAGAAGGCATACATACGTTTAGCTTCAGAAACACGTGTAATTTGGTTAGCAAACTGCCAGAAAGACAAAGAAATCAATGCACTTCCCCAAAGTTCTGCCAATACATAGAAAATGGCATAGCTCCAAACACCACATAAGGCTAAAGGCCAATACAATGTTGGGAATTGAGCTTGCAAAGCAGTAATTGTTTCAACGGTTGGATGAAACCATTCGCGATTTGGGTAGATAACGAACGCAAACAAGCCAAAGAATAAAATAAATGGCGATAAAGTTGCGTAAAATAGGTTTTCATTACTCAAAATATTACTTGCTTTGGCATACAAAAGCATGAAAATAATTGCGGATGGTGTTACGCAAAACAACTTCAAATAAGCCAATGCTTCTGCTCCTGTATTTGTAACAATAAGTGAGTCTTTAATGTTTCTTAAGCAGGTATAATTGAATAAAATGAAGAAAAAAATCATTCCCATAGGAATTGCTTTCTTCAATTCATAGCTATGAATCGGGAAGAAAATTCTTCTCAATTTAGAAAACTCAGGTTCATTTGTCTTAGTATTCATAATCCTTAATTAACTTTATAATTCGTCTTAAAAATAGACCTAACAGTTGTACTTCATCATAAAAATGATTGCAAGTAAATTTTTCTACTTTCTTTTCATAAAATGATTTCCCTGTTTAAGCTTCAAGGGGAAGCGATTTT
>CAZIZB010000057.1:0-4733 GCA_964543635.1 uncultured Opitutales bacterium
TTTTTTATCCACAAGCAGCTGATAAAGTTGCTGCCAGCGTTCGGATGGGAGTTGATGTGCAGGATCGTTAAACAGTTGTGAAAAAAGTTGTTGTTTATGCTGCTGTAATTGTTGAATATTGGCTTCGATGGAATTTTCGATAAGGAGGCGATAAACCTTAAGGGATTGCTTTTGTCCTAAGCGATGAGCGCGTGCAATGGCTTGTTCTTCAACGGCTGGGTTCCACCAAGGATCGAGAATAAAGAGCGTATCGGCCGTATGAAGCGTGATACCGGTTCCGCCCGCTTTTAAGCTAATAAGAAAGGCTGCCCGATCTTTTGTTTTCTGAAAATTGGCAATCAGTTGCGCACGCTTAGATGTTGGGGTGTGGCCTGTTAGGACATAGGTTTGCGGATATAACGCTTTTATAGACGGTTCTAGGCGGTCTAAAAGCTGTTTAAATTGACTGAAGATAATGATTTTTTTGTGAGTTGGATCCTTTAATTTCTTGAGTAACCAAGCCAGTTTTCCGCTCGTTTCTATAGAAAAGTCCTTATGAGTAGGCAACAAGCCTGGATCGCAGCAAATTTGCCGTAAGCGTAAGATAAGTGTAAAGAGACGTTCCCATTGACCTTGTTGTAAATTTTGACGTAAATCGCGCGTAGATTCGTACAATTCACGCTGCTTTTCGGTCATTGGGCAATAAATAATACGTTCTTGTTTTTCCGGCAATTCCTGCAAAACTTCTGCTTGTGTGCGACGCAAAACAAAGGGCGCTATTTGTTTCTTAAGACGATCGGAAGCTTCTTGGGTTTGTGTAAACTTTTGGAATTCTTTGAAATTTCCTAAAAATCCTGGCATCAAGAAATGGAAAATGGTCCATAGATCGATGACATTATTCTCAACGGGTGTTCCAGTTGCTGCAATCCGATACTTCGCTTTTAAGTTAAAACAAGCATGTGCGGTCTTGGATTTCGGATTTTTAATGCATTGCGCTTCATCTAGAATGACACACTTAAAGGATAGAGTCTTTAATGCATGAAAGTTGACTAACAATTGCGAATAACTTGCAACAAAGATCGTATGGGGAGTTTTTTCATAAGCCGTAAGCGAGTCCTGGTTTAAAACCTGCAAATTTAAGTGTGGATAATAGAGATTGCGCTCATGGATCCATGCGCTAATTACGCTTGCTGGACAAACCACCAAAGACGGTTGTTCCTCATCAGAATCGCCCTTTAAAAGCTCCAGAAGCGTTAATAACTGTCTCGTCTTTCCCAAGCCCATTTCATCTGCCAATAAAGGATGACAATGATTATCAAGGATATGCTTTAGCCAAACAACCCCTTCGCGTTGATACGATCTTAAGAGCGGAAAATCGCTATTAATGGGATTAATCGCTTTCTGAAGTGCCTGAAGCCAGGTTTTAGCTTCTTGAGAAATGGTGTGAATGTTGAAGAGCGACAACAGCATATATGCCGGTAAATCTTCGCCTTTTTTATTAAGACGATGTTTCCAGTCATTTGAACGTTGAACCCATTCGAGCGTATTTTCTTGGCATCGAACAAGGCCATGTTGTTCCGACCAATAAATGTGATTTTTAGCCTTAATCGAGTGTTGTACTAGCTCCTGTTCAATCTCGCCAGAAGTGATTAAAAAGTGCTGAAGCAAATGACCGGTCCTATTCGTAGATAATTGAACTTGGATATTATTTAAGCCTCGACACAGATCGTAAACTGTTTGTGGAACTTCAACAAAATACTTTTGGGATAACTTGGGTAAGACATTTTGAACGAAATTAGGCAATAATTCGAGGCTGGAATTCACAAAACAGGATTTGCTCCAGCGAAATCCATATTTTTGCGTTTGCAGCATAATAGACAGCAGATGTTCCCGTTCATGAGGTTTTAAACTCTGCTTAAGAGACGTTAACTTCTCAAACTGTTCGCCACGCTTAAAAGATACTTCAAATGCAAGCGACTGGTCTTTTTTGAAGAAAACAAGCTGCGTGGTTGCATTAGCACGGGGATTGGATTTTAATGTTTCGGACACATTTTCAGCCTGTGCATCCTGTTTGGGAATTGAAAGCGATAAGGTATCGAGATGATCCTGAAAAAGTTTTTCCAAACACAGCAAGCCTGAGGCCAATAAAACCCGTCCAAAAGCTTCCAGTTTGTCTGAAATTTGTAAAGCAAAAGAGTCTTGCTTAGGCAAATCCAAAGTGGCAAAGTATGTTTTTTGATCTTTTTTACCACTGATTAATAAGTAGTGCGGATCAATCTCAATGGAAGAAATCCCACGCTCTAAAAGCAATTTCCCTTGTTCTTGTTCTGTTTTTGAAAAAAAATCCCACCATTGTTTACGGTAGGATTGAAACCAAATTTCTAAAGCTTTTAAAGTATACGATTTTTCGAGTGGCACGAGATTAGGGGATTTTAAAATCGAGTTTAGCTGCAGTTTGTAATAAGTCCATGCGTTCTTGGCAAAGCACTTCTGTTTCAGCTTCTACCAAAAACCGTAATTTGTTTTCCGTGCCCGAATACCGCACAAGAATGCGTCCAGGCAATTGTTGTAATTGTTGTTTAATCTTTTGAAATTGTTGCAATTCCTCTAAAGGGATTTTGTGACTTACAAGCATCGAACGTTCGCATTTAGGTAGCAGTTTAATTGCTTTTTTACGTTCACAAATCGGTTGAATTTGTGCTAATTGTAAAAGCTTTAAAAGAACCCTAAGGCCATCGCCCGTCGGAGCTTCGTCACGTAAAATAATATGACCCGAATTTTCACCTCCGAAGTTACTTTGTTCCCGTTCTAAGGCATAAAAAACCTCGCGATCGCCGATACCACAAGTAATTGTTTGGATCCCATAAGCCGCCAAACTTTCCTTTAGGCCCGAATTACTTTGTTCGGTTACGACGATTTTATTGTTTTTTAAGCAATTTTGTTGGTAGAGATCGATAGCCAATAGCCCAAGGATTTCATCACCATCTACACGCTCACCATTTTCATCAATGACAACCAATCGATCCCCATCACCATCATGAGCAAATCCAAGCCAAGCCTGTGTTTCTTTAACTTTTTGCGCTACTTGTTCCGGATATTCACTACCGCAATGTTCGTTGATATTGATCCCATTGGAGCGATTCCCTAAGACAATCACTTCTGCACCTAGGTGTTTTAGTAAAGGTAATGTGGTATAGATTGTGGCCCCATTAGCTGTATCTATAACAATACGTTTGCCTTTGAGAAGATCTTTGGGATACAAATGTATTAAGTGTGTTAAGTAATAGTTTTCTCCATTAGATTCATCAATAGAACTCAATGAAGCTTCGGAAATTTCCGTTTTACTTGTCCATAATTGTTCGATGACGGCTTCTTCTGTACGCAACAATTTGCTACCATTCGCGTTAAACAACTTTAGACCATTATCGGTGTAAGGATTATGCGAAGCGGTAATAGAAACACCTAAAGAAGCTTTTTCATAACCTACAAAGAATGAAACTCCAGGTGTTGGCATTATACCTAAACTGCATACCGAAGCATGTGGCCGGTTATATAAAAATCCTCTTGCAAAGGCATATGCTAATTCAAGCCCAGAAGCTCGTGTATCCCATCCTATGACAACACTTAAAGGTAATTGTTGCTGCTGAAGCCAATCGCAACAGGCTTGCCCCAATCGATTGAAATCTTCAACCGTAATAGGTCTTTGCCCAACTTTTCCACGAATACCATCTGTTCCAAATTTGATAGAACTCATTTTTCTTCAAACAAGCCCATGGCTCTATATTTTTCGTAACGTTGCTGCAAAAGATCAGCTTCAGAAAGTGGCAATAAGGCTTTTAGGTGTTCCTCAAGCGCTGTTTTGATCGCTTGTGCACAAGCCTCAGGATTTGTATGAGCGCCTCCCAAAGGTTCTGGAATAATATCATCAATAATATTTAATACCTTTAAGTCTTTTGCAGAAAGCTTCAAGGCATTGGCAGCTTCAGAAACTTTTGCGCGATCTTTCCACAAAATAGCCGCACAGCCTTCTGGAGAAATAACTGAATAATAGGCGTTTTCAAGCACCAAGACGCGATCTGAGACGCCAATACCCAGCGCACCACCGGAACCACCTTCTCCAATAACAATCGCAATGCAAGGTACCTTCAACACGCTCATTTCGCGCAAATTAACCGCAATGGCTTCTGCAATATGACGTTCTTCCGCACCAATTCCCGGATAAGCCCCAGGGGTATCAATGAACGAGATAACCGGCAGAGAAAACTTTTCGGCCATTTGCATAAGACGTAAGGCCTTGCGATAACCTTCCGGATTGGGTGAACCAAAATTACGTTTGATGTTTTCCTTTAAATCACGTCCTTTTTGCTGGCCCAATACCATTACCGGTCGTCCATTAAAATAAGCTGTACCACCAATAAGCGCTTGATCATCGCCAAATCGACGATCGCCATGGAGTTCTTGAAAATCTGTAAAAATGCTTTGAATGTAATCCAACGCGTAAGGACGTTGCGGATGACGCGCAATCTTGATCTTTTGCCAAGCCGTTAAGTTTTTATAAATACGCTCCTTTGTTTCTTGAATTTTCAATTCAATAGCTTGGATTTCTGCATCCATAGAAACTTCATTTTCTAAGGAAATCTTTTTGAGCTGTTCTAGCTGCTCTTCTAGGGCTAGCAGCGGCTTTTCAAAATCAAGCGTGTATTTTACAATTTTTGCCATATTAGATCTAAAAAACGAATGTTATGAACATTTTT
>CAZIZB010000058.1:0-4695 GCA_964543635.1 uncultured Opitutales bacterium
CAAGTCCGTCAAGCACTTGCCTGGGTCTAATTGTAGTAAACTTCCTACAAAACGTGTTTTTCAAACTGTCCTTATGAGTATTTGGACTTTGTAGGTTATACACATTAATACGAATTTTTAGTTTTAATTTTTTACTTTAAGGAGGGTTTATGAAAACGGTTATTGATACGTTTATGAATGCGAATACTATTTATACTATGGCCCCTGGAGGACCTATTTACATACCAGAATGTAAAACAAAAGATGATGTTTTAAGAAAAACTGGTTTAAAAAAAACGAATCTAGTTGAGAATTTCTTTGATATGGTTGAGTTTTCAGGAGCAACTGTCAAGGGTATGAAATCTTTGGACTTTTCATCAGATTTTTCAATAAATATGCTAAAAGCTTTTGAAGAATTCGATCAACTACCTTTAGGGGATATGTATCCAAATGGTGGCCTTATTACTCAACAATTTACAGCTCTTGCTCAAAAATGTAGAGAAAAAGGTGTGAAAATATTTTTTGCAAATGTTTCACAAGGAATACCTGGAATTACCACAGATAGGGTTTATTTGACTAGTGAAAATACACCATGTATTATATGTTCTTTTTCACAAGATATAATAGAAAAGAGATTAAATGATAAAATTTACGTTATGCAAAAAGATGGTGATCATGCAATAGTAAAAACAATATCATACGTAGAATTATTTTTAGAAAAAAATGTTAAAATTGATGAGTTAACGCACGAAGAAAAAAACATTCTAACTAGCAAAGTAGCAGCTTATATTGCACTTCATGAATTATTCCATACTTGTTCTTTTTTGGATTGTTTAAAAGATAGTAATACACTAGGTAAAAATGGTGATGTTTCTGCTTATGATTCTTTGAATCTATATTACAAGCATACTCAAAATCCTTTTTGTGAAGCAGTTAATCAATTATTAAATGATGATGAATTGGGGGATGATGCTAGAAATGTTTTAGGGCTTACCATGCCAAATGAAACAAGAGTTCCCGGTGAATTTGAATTGCTAAATGCATTATGTAAACAACCTACAATGAAGTTTTATTGTGGAAAAGAAACAGATTTTAACCATGAAAATTTTAAATTAGCTTCTTGTATAGTTTTTAATGGAATTTTTAATGAGACCATAGAACAAAATAAAATAGAGTTAAGACTTGAAAATACTACACAACAGCATCCTAATGTTTCATCTAGTATAACTATGGATGACTTTGTTTAAAACATTGAAAAATCATTGTATAGAACAATCATTTTTTAGAAAGTGATAATTTTTTATAGGTATAAAAATACTACTAACTTTTTTCAGGTCAAAATTTTCATCTTTCTTAAATAAAAAACCTTTAAAAATTTTTGTACCTATTGATTTAGATTCAAAAGTATGTAAATGTGTAATTAGTCTATACAGAAAAAATGTAACAATATGATAATATTGATAGCTTTCTGAAAAAGTTTCATTAAAAATAGGTAACTCAATCTTTTCATATACTGAGATAAGTAATAAATATGTAAAGTAGTTATAAGTTCTAGTAAAATTTGTCAAATCCTGCCCAAATACTGGACTTTTTAAAAATATATCTAAAATTTGATTTTTATTCTGGATTTCATAAAAAGCAAAACCCTGTATGGACTGTTTCAAATTATGAGGAGGATATTTTTTTAAAGTATTAGGATCTATTTTAGCTTCAAAAAAAGATTCATAAGAATGTATAGGCTTTAGAAAAAGAAGCTTCTGCAAACATTCCACCTCTTCATCAGAAAAATGTAAAACATGAGAGCAGTTGGGAACAAGTTCGGCCATGGTATAGGAGAGCGCTAGAAAAAGCACTATTAAGCTATTAAATACGTTTTTCACAGTAAAAGCAAATAAAATAAATTATAGTATCTGTCAATAGGGTTCCTAAAAAAATGCTAGGATTTACTAAGCCCTTACGGTTTCAAGCAGCCGATTGGGACAATGGTAATTCCATCGGGTCGTTTATAGGCATAAGGGGTTAAGCCTGTAAGAACCATTTTGAAGGCAGGCGGAGGCATGGAGGACTGTTCAATCTGAGAAGCTAATTTTTTTAAGGATAAAATCGCTTCTTCAATAGCACGATCACCGCCTAATTTGATTTCGATGAGGCCATATTGACCGTTTGGCAAATGAATAACAGCGTCACATTCTAAGCCACTTTTATCACGATAATGATACACATTGCCTCCTAAATAATCCGTATAAATACGTAAATCACGCATACAAAGATTTTCAAAAAACAAGCCCATTGTATGTAAGTCTTGAATAAGATCTTGAGGACCAAGGCCTAAGGCTGCAGTACCGATAGAAGGATCCGTAAAATACCGCGTATTAGAGGTTCGAATCGCTGTTTGAGAACGTAAGTTGGGATTCCAAGCACTACAATCTTCTAAAACGAATAATAGTTTTAATATGGAAATGTAAGATCTTAATGTAACGTCCGATATATTGTGAAAATCATTTGTTTCAATATCTTTTTGTAATGAAGGAATTCTAGACTGAGTTCCTATTGCTCGAGCATAAGCGCGTAATATTTTTTTAGCACGGTCTACTTGTCGAGTTACGTTATCAATACGAGAAATATCACTATTAACAAGAGTATCGTAGTAATCTTTTGCTTGTTGTAAAGCGATATCTTCTTCACGATCTAAAGAGCCTGGCCAACCTCCACGGCAAATTAAAAAAGCGAGTTGGTGCATATTAATCGAACTTTTTCCTTTAATGGTAGAATTTGAATCAAATAACGCTTTTAAGGAAACACTACCTGTGGATTCGCCGGATTCAAATAGACTCATTGGACGCATTACGAATCGTGAAATACGTCCAATGCCTGTATGTGAAATTTCAGAAAGATCAGCCGGAACAGCTGATCCCGTTAAAATAAATTGTCCAAATTCGTTACGTTGATCGACTTCAAAACGAATAGCATCCCATAATGTAGGAGCTAATTGCCATTCATCAATTAGACGTGGTGTTTCTCCTTCCAATAAAAAACTTGGATCCGTTGCGGCCATTACGAGATTTTGCTTCTTTTGTGCTGGATCTTGTAAATATAAAATGCTTTGTGCTATCTGACTCGCTGTTGTTGTTTTTCCGCACCATTTTGTTCCTTCAATCAAAACGGCACCTTTTGCTTTTAACTTTTGTTGTAAGATTTTATCGGCAATTCTAGGACGATAAGACTGCTTAATCATATCTAAATGATGATCCTCGTTTGCCTGTTTGGCAAAATCTTAAAATAGCTTCAGTCCAATGAAACTATTTAATAAAATAATAAAACTTAAAGTAAATTGTTTCGTCCTTTTCCAATAAGGAATAATGCTTGTTAATTTTTTAAATAGGATTTTTACATGTTTGCCGTATTAGCAAAACAGTTATTTTAAAAAGAATCTTCCTCCATTTTATCTTTTTCTTCAAAAAATGAAGAAGATCGTTTTCGCGCTGTAACTGATGTCTTACTTTCCCACCACTGCTTTAGGTCGTCTATAGTTGCATTTTTATCGATCCAATGTTGAAATAATTTTAAGACTTCTTCAGAATACATAGTCCCTTCTGTCCTATATGGCAACGTCATTTCTAATTTTAATATATTTCCTAATTTTGTTTCTGTAGTACATTGACATTTTAGTATTTCAGGCGTTTGAAAAAATCGAGCCATTGTTGCATGAAAAATAGATTCGTCATTTGCATAAAATCCATCAATTAATTTTTGGGTTGAGATGGTCCATCCTTGTGAAGATACTAATGGATAGAATTCATTATTGTGAAAAATAGACATTCCGTTATCTTGTGAAAAATTTAACCAATAAAGATGAGTTACACATCCTGTAACAAATATGGGTTTCGTTGTAAGTTTTTCTTTTGCTTCTTTCCCTTTACCGTAATGATACTTAGAATAATGACTAAAAACTCTATTTTGTAAATTCACTCTTTGAATATAGGCATTGGGATGACCATAGGTACTTTGCTGTTGTTTATCATCACTCCCTAATGGCGCACTAAAAATTACTCCTGCGAAATTATAAGGATTTAAACTATTAACATATATAGGCCAGAGTAAACTACCATCTGTAGCAGCTCCATGATGAGGTGCTATTAAAAAGTGAGTGTTCAATGAAAGTTTATCGTTTTGCCAAATACCATCTAATGTTTTTCCTGTTGCATCACCTGTAAATAAAACCGATTGATTATTATTAAATAATACTTTTACAACTAAACTTAAATCATTATTTCCAAGATTTCCCGCTTCTGGCATTTCTATGGGATTCAAAAATGAAATCCTATTTGTGTCACTTTTCTCAAACAACAATTCGTTTAAAGTTTCACCCTGTTTTACGAAATTAGCTGTTGTTATAACAACAGCATTTGTAATATTATTTTTTATTGTTTCATTGCTTTTTAAGCAATTATAATTTTTTTCATCATTTTTGGATACAAAGAAACAACATGCATTAAAATTTTCTTGTAGTTTTTTAGTTTTTAATAGTTTTACAAAATCTGGAATATAATTGTAATGATCGGCATCAGGATGCGAAATGATAACTGCCTTTAATTGAGCTCCATTAATAATTGTATCCAAAACATTTTTGTGGTCATTAAACTTCCTGCAAAAGTCTGAAGAGAAAAGAAAACGTACAAAAGGATTGAAAAACAAAGATGAGTAGGATAAAAGTAA
>CAZIZB010000059.1:0-4690 GCA_964543635.1 uncultured Opitutales bacterium
AACTATAGGCACAATTATTTTTTTAAAAAAATATAAAAGCTCGACTTTGGAGTAATTCGATGACATACTAGAGATAGGATGCAAATTGAACAAGATGAAACAAACGCATTAATGTGTGGAGATCATACCAATCCGCACCGTATTTTAGGGATGCATAAGGAAGGCAATCGGTATATTATTCGAGCCTATTTTCCGGAAGCATCGAAAATGGAAATTATTTGTAAGGATCGTAAATCCCATTCAATGGTTCAGTTAGAGGGAACAGATATTTTTGAAGGGCACTTAACAAAGAAAGAAAGTTATCGCTTGCGAACTCATTTCCCTTCTGGAGCGACATTTGAATTTGAAGATGCGTACTCATTTTCACCGACTTTGAGTAATGAAGATCTTTATTTATTTAATCAAGGAAATCATCATCGGATCTATGAGAAATTAGGTGCTCATGCTATCACTTATGAAGGTGTAACGGGTTACTCATTTGCGGTTTGGGCTCCAAATGCGAGACGTGTGTCCGTTGTTGGCGACTTTAATCAATGGGATGGTCGTAGACATCCGATGCGCTTGCTGGATAAGTCAGGTATTTGGGAATTGTTTATTCCTAATTTAACCCCAGGTCAAAAGTATAAATTTGAGTTATATGACACCAATCACCAAATTCAGCTGAAAGCGGATCCATATGCCAATTGTGGAGAGTTTGAAGGGGGACATGCGTCGATTTTGACAGAATCGCTCGATACATTTGATTGGCATGATCACTTTTGGTTAGAGCAAAGACAACAGCAGAATTGTAAAACAATCCCAATGGCTATTTACGAAATGCATCTGGACTCGTGGAAGTATGATGCAAATAATCAGCCTTTAACGTATCGTACGTTAGCGCCTATCCTTGTTGATTACCTCAAAAAGACGCAATTTACACATGTTGAGTTTCTACCGGTGGCTGAACATCCGTTTTTAGGTTCTTGGGGATATCAAGTTACAGGCTTCTTTGCACCTACTTCACGCTATGGATCGCCGCAAGATTTTCAGTATTTAGTTGATACGTTACACCAAAATAGTTTTGGAGTTATCATTGACTGGGTGCCAGCACACTTTCCAAAAGACGCCTTTGGCTTAGCGAAATTTGATGGAACTGCACTTTACGAACACGCCGATCCTCGTCAAGGAGAACATCAAGATTGGGGTACGCTTATCTTTAATTATGGACGCAATGAAGTTCGTAATTTTCTTATAAGCAACGCTTTATTTTGGATCGATAAGTTCCATATTGATGGTTTACGAGTAGATGCGGTTGCTTCTATGCTTTACTTAAATTATTCCAGAAAAGATGGTGAATGGATTCCCAATGCCTATGGTGGTAAAGAAAATATAGAAGCGATAGAATTCTTGCGTACAGCTAATGATCTTGTGCATCAGTATTATCCTGGTGTGCTAACCATCGCGGAGGAATCAACCTCATTCGGTCGTATTTCCCAACCGACACAAACATACGGTCTTGGTTTCGATTTTAAGTGGAATATGGGATGGATGCATGACGTTTTAAGCTATTGCAAAGAAGATCCCATACATCGTAAATATCATCATAACAAAATGACTTTTGCGATGTTGTATCAATATTCGGAAAACTTTATCAATGTCTTTTCTCATGATGAAGTTGTCTATGGAAAATGCTCATTGGTTCAAAAAATGGGTTCGGGATATTTTACCGATAAACTAAGTACATTACGGGCCTTGTATGTTTATATGTGGGGTTGGCCTGGCAAAAAAACGCTCTTTATGGGCAACGAATTTGCTCAATGTAACGAATGGGATCATCATTGGCAATTAGCCTGGGACTTATTGGAAAAAGAGGAACACAAAGGTGTACAACAACTGATTACAGATTTAAATAAATTGTATAAAGCTCACCCCTTTTGGCACCAATACGATTTACGTGGGGACGGTTTTTCCTGGATTGATCCTGATGATTGCGATAATAGTGTCTTTTCGTTTATCCGAAAAACAGGTGAAACAAAAGAAACCTTACTCTTTATTTCTAATTTTACCCCCGTTGAACGTTCTCAGTACAAGTTAGGAGTTCCACATAAAGGTTGTTGGAAAGAACTTCTCAATTCGGATGGAGTCATTTATGGAGGAAAAAATCGCGGTAATTGCGGTACAGTTGAAACCCTAGAGCCTGGATGGCATGGGCAGCCTTACCATTTGGAACTTTACCTACCTCCCTTATCAAGTCTGATTTTTAAATACGAAAACGCAAAGGATACGCTATGACTAAAGAAGCTTTAAAAGCAGCCATTAAACGCCACTTGCATCAAACTTTAGCCCGTGATACACAAAGTGCTACATCACGTGATTGGTGGCTTGCAAGTTGCTATGCAATTAATGATAAAATTTTAGAACAATTAACGGCCAATCAAGCCGAACAGAAGAAAAAAGACGTAAAACGCGTCTATTACTTTTCGCTTGAATACCTGATGGGACGTTTACTTAATACCAATGTCGACAATTTAAATTTTAAAGATGTATTGGTAGAAGCACTTAAGGATTTTGGACAAAATTACGAAGATTTGCGCCAAGAAGAAGTCGATATGGGACTTGGAAACGGCGGATTAGGTCGCTTAGCCGCTTGCTTTTTAGATTCGTTGGCAACGCTTAATTATCCAGCAGTGGGTTATGGTATTTTGTATGAATTTGGCCTTTTTAAGCAAAAAATCATTCATAATCGCCAAGAAGAATTTCCAGATAATTGGCTTACCTTTGGCAATCCATGGCGCCTTTTACGTGCCGATCGTAAGCAGAAAGTACAATTATACGGTCGCTTAGAAAAGCATTATAATGACAAGGGCGATGTCCAATTTCGTTGGGTAGATACTAAGACCATCTTAGGGATTCCATGGGATATTCCAATTGTTGGCTATCATGGCAAAACGATTAACTTCTTACGTCTTTGGGAATCAAGAGCTTCTGAAGATTTTGATCTAAAAACCTTTAATGAAGGAGGTTATATTGAAGCCGTTCGAGAGAAAGCCGAAGGGGAAAGTATTTCGAAGGTTTTATATCCTAATGATAAGACAGAAAACGGTAAAGAGCTACGTTTAGTACAGCAATACTTTTTCGTAACCTGTTCCCTTAAAGATATCTTTAGACGTTATAAGCAAAATCATAAAAATTGGGATCAATTACCTAAAAAAGCTGTTATTCAGCTTAATGATACGCATCCAGCAATTGCGATTCCGGAATTTATGCGCATTTTAATGGATGAAGAAGGTCTTTCGTGGGATCAAGCTTGGAAATTGTGTCGCAAGACCTTTGCCTATACCAACCACACACTCCTTCCAGAGGCCTTAGAGCGTTGGAGTGTTCCCTTAATGGAAAAAGTTTTACCAAGACATCTGCAGATTATTTACGAAATTAATGCCTGGTTTTTAGAAAACGAAGTTGATAAAAAATGGCCCGGAAACGTAGAAAAACGTCGAGAATTGTCGCTCATAGAGGAAGGGTATCCTCAATATGTTCGCATGTCGTATCTTTCAGTTGTTGCAAGTTTTTCGGTTAATGGAGTTGCTAAATTACATACAGAACTTCTAAAAACGAAACTTTTCCCTGGATTTCATGAACTTTATCCAAAGAAATTTAATAATAAAACGAATGGCGTAACCCCAAGACGGTGGATTAAATCGATCAATCCTCGTTTGGCAGGCTTAATTACGGAAACATTAGGTAATGAAAATTGGCTAACGGATCTGGAACAATTGCGTGGTTTGGAAAAACAGGTTGAAAACGATACCTTTCTCCAATCGTATGCTGCTATTAAGAAGGCCAATAAATGTAATTTGGCACGATTTATCGAACAAACCTGCCAGGTTTCTGTTGATCCTGAAGCACTTTTTGATGTGCAAATCAAGCGTTTACATGAATACAAACGTCAGCACTTGAATTTGCTACATTGTTTAAAGCTTTATTCGGATTTGCTTCATGGCAAAAAGTCAACGGATTTTAAGCGTGTGGTTATCTTTTCTGCCAAGGCTGCTCCTGAGTATCATTTGGCCAAGGAAATTATTCATGGTATCAATCTACTTGCGCATCATGTTAATAACGACAAACGCATTAAGGATGCTTTGAAAATCGTATTTTTGCCCAATTATGGAATAACCTTAGCTGGGAAAATCATACCGGCAGCAGATTTATCGGAACAGATTTCGACAGCAGGTAAAGAAGCCTCTGGTACCGGCAACATGAAACTCGGCCTCAATGGTGCTTGTACGATTGGAACCCTGGATGGTGCTAATGTCGAAATTATGGAGTGCGTAGGCCCTGAAAATATCTTTATCTTTGGAGAAACCGTTGAGCAAATCGAACAACTTGCTTATTCTGGTTATAATCCTTACACAATCTATCATTCTAACCCAGAACTAAAATCCCTTCTTGATTGGATGCAATCTGACTTCTTTATGCAAAACGGTCATAATCCGATGCGTATGATTCGCAACAGCTTACTCGATGGAGGCGATCCATTTTTTGTACTTGCAGATTTTGCCTCTTATTGCAAAACTCAACAAAAAGTCGAAGCGAACTACTTGCAAACACGCCGTTGGACACAAAAAGCCCTCTTTAATACCGCACGTTTGGGCTATTTCTCCAGCGATCGTACCATACGCAATTATGTCGATGATGTTTGGAAGTTGTAGAA
>CAZIZB010000060.1:0-4629 GCA_964543635.1 uncultured Opitutales bacterium
AAATTATTAAGTTCTATCATACGTCGAGCCAAATCGACAATCTTAACAGGTTTACCCATATCAAGAACATAAATATTTCCTGCAATAGTTTTAAAGCTGAAAGCTTCTAAAATTAAGCCCACAGCCTCTGGAATCGTCATGAAAAAACGTGTCATGTTCGGATGGGTAACCGTAACAGGACCACCTCGTAAAATTTGCTCACGAAACGTAGGTAAAACACTTCCGGCAGACCCCAAAACATTTCCAAAGCGAACAGCCATAAACTGGGTTTTATTATTCGGTTGTTCTTGAATAGCCATACAAAGCATTTCACAAATACGCTTTGTTGCCCCCATATTATTAACAGGATTTATGGCCTTATCCGTTGATATAAGCACAAACTTATCAACTCCCAATTCGCTTGCACATTGTGCCAAAATCCCCGTTCCTAAAACATTATTGCGTACAGCTACAAGCGGTTGCCCTTCCAATAAAGGCACGTGTTTGTAAGCAGCTGCGTGAAAGATAATGGAAGGACGATAGGTTTGTAAACAAGCTCGCGTCGCTTCTTCATTCGAAATATTAAGCAAAACCGGCACGCAACCTATGCCTTTCTGTAATAAATCTTGCTCTATTTTGAATAAATTATATTCGGAATGATCGATTAAAATCAGCTTTTGCGGACCTTTTAGAGCAATTTGACGCACTAATTCACTGCCAATAGAACCTCCTGCACCCGTTATGCAAACAACTTTATTAGAAATAGCTTGCGTACTTTGATCAAGATTCAGGTGAATAGGATCACGTTCTAGAAAATCTTCAACATCCAAAGGTCTCATCCGGGTTGTAAACGCACGTCCTTCAAAAAAATCTTCAAACGAAGGAATTGTAAACGTCTTTAAATTCAAATTTTTAGCTAATTCCGACAATTCCCAAATACGTTTTTGGGATAGCGCGCGTGCAATAAATACAACACCACCGATACTGTCTTTTTGGGTTAAATCCGAAAGCAAATCAGGCGAACCTAAAATCGGAACACCATGTAAACGTCTGCCATAATATTTAGGCTCATCATCCAAAATGGCCACCGGAAATACTCCATAAAAGTGTTTTGTTTTTAATTCAGAAATAATCTGCGAACTAAATTCATCTGTTCCAATAACAACTACTTTTAATGCATTAGGACGTTGTTGGACATGTTCCAAATCCAAACGTCCATTAATAATTCGCAAACTTGTTCTAAAAAACAAAATAAATAAAATAGAAAATAATAAATCAGATAAAATAACTTCCCTCGTAGGAATTACCGCTTGAAAGTCTGTAAATCTTAAAAGTAAAAGTGCAAAAGCAAATACACTAAAAACGGAAACAATTTTTACCAAATCCGGTAAACGAAAATATGCAAAAATGCCCTTAAATTCACCTAAAGCAATCAATAAAAGCAACTTTATAGGAACTAAAATCCCAATCTGTTGCCACATAACTTCCTGTACACAAACAGGAATTGAAAATGCATATTTTAGCCCATAAGCAAGGAATAAACTTGCTACTAAGCAAAAAAAATAAGTACCTACCTTAAGCGTTAATGTAAATAATTTTTTCATATAAAATCAAGGTGGACCTCAATAAGATCCACCTTAAAGGAATATTAGTCTAAGCGCTTGGCTTGAGTTGCTTGATCGAGCAAATCACCCAAGTTTGTAAGATCTTGGTTAGCAGAAATCGTATCGTAATTTTTGATTTCTTCAGCCAACTGAGATTCATCGTAAGCAGCTGCCTTAATAGACAAACCTAAACGACGTTCTTCCTTGTCAATCTTAATAACACGGGCTTCAACCGTATCACCTACTTTGTAGAGATTTTTCAAGGTTTCTATATGGTCTTCACTGACTTGACTAATATGAACTAAACCATCAATATCGTTTTGCAATTCAACAAACAAGCCATAAGAAGTAATCTTTGCGATCTTTCCTGAAACAACATCTCCGATTTTGTAAACCGTATCGATATTGGCCCAAGGATCTTCACTTAATTGCTTAATACCCAAAGCGATACGTTGTTGCGAAGGATCAATTTCCAAAACAACTGCCTCTACTTCATCGCCTTTCTTAAGCATTTCAGCAGGATGATTGATCTTACGTGTCCAGCTCATATCGGAAACGTGAATCATACCATCAATACCTTCTTCAAGCTCAATAAATGCACCGTAAGTCGTTAAATTACGAACTTTTCCGCGAACATGTGCTCCAACAGGATAATTATGTTGAACCATATCCCATGGATTTTCGGACAATTGACGAATACCTAACGAAATTTTTTGGTCGGCCTTTTGAATATCTAAAACAACCGCATCAACTTCATCACCTACGCGTAAAACTTCACTTGGCTTATTGATACGTTTCGTCCAAGAAAATTCGGTAATGTGGATAAGACCCTCAACACCTTCTTCAAGCTCAATAAAAGCACCATAAGGTACCAAATTGACAACTTTTCCATGAATTTTTGAGCCAATAGGATAACGTTTTTCAATCTGATCCCAAGGGTTTTCGTGCAATTGCTTAATACCTAACGAAACGCGCTCTTTATCACGATCAATCTCGGTAACCATGATTTCGATTTCTTCACCAACTTTTAAAACCTCATTTGGGTGAGAAATACGTCCCCAGGTCATATCCGTAATATGGAGCAAGCCATCCAAACCATCTAAATCGATGAAAGCTCCATAATCAGTAATATTTTTAACAATACCTTTACGAACCGATCCAACATCAATTTCGTTCAAAACTTGTTGACGTTTTTGTTGACGTTGCGATTCAATGAGCTCGCGACGAGAAACCACAATATTGCGACGTTCTTTGTTGATTTTTACAATTTTCAAGTCGAAAGTTTGCCCCATGTATTGGTCTAAATTCTTAGGTGCCTGAACATCAATTTGAGAAGCAGGCAAGAAAGCATCAACTCCAATGCTAACTACTAAGCCACCTTTGACTTTTCCTTTAACGCGTCCGGAAACTTCTTCACCTTCAGCGCATTTTTCCAAAATGTTTTGCCAATTTTTCTGCTGTTGAGCCTTATCGTACGAAAGAATCGGTCTTCCTTCAATATTCTCAACACGCTCGACAAATACCTCTATTTGTTCACCAATAGAAAGCTCATCGAAATTAAGGAACTCTTCTGCAGGAATGATACCTTCCGCTTTAGCTCCAATATCAACAGCGACTTCATTGGATCGAATTTCTGAGATAGTACCCATTACAATCGTATTGGGCTTTAAACGTTTTAATAAGTCTGCATTTAGCAAACTATCCATTGTATGTGTCATAATCTAATTTCCTCACGTTTAACCGCAAGGGTTAAGGGTTATTATTAATTGTTCGCTTACTAATTTGAAAAATTTTCCTTCAAGTATCAATCCTAAAATCCATAAATTTACTTTTCCCCAATAATCAAAAAAATACTTTCTCATCAAGCCAAACCTACAAAAACTCAATATTTAATCTTTACAAGAATCGCCCAAAGCTGCTACAAAATAAAAAGGACGGCGAAAAGCCAGGGACGCTGCAAATAAAACAAGAAAGCATACACAAGGAGGTAACATGTTGAACAAAATCACGAAATTAATTGGATTTGGAGTAGTAATTGGGCTAAATGGATTTTGCGTCTGGGGAAGCGATGATTACGAGATTTGGGACGGAAATGGACCCATGCCGACCGAAAATGTTCTCATAGAATACAATAGTAATGGCGGAATCGAGAAAGTCATTATTTTTAAAGATAATCCTTATGCTCCTGAACTGGCTTATGAAGAGGATGAAACAAAACCAAGCTTTGGACGTATAGGGCTAAAATTGAATTTGCCAGAAGACTTAATTAAAGATTGCGAAGACAAATATTGGAAAATTAATGATGAAGAATTGAAGCAAGAATTAGAAACAGTTGTTGCTACTGAACAAAATTTCCATACTTGGTGCGATAAACAAAAAGATACAGAATACGAACTGTTAGAAACAATGAATCTTTGTCGCAGTTGTGCATACACCTTAAAAATAGCCAATGAAAAAAATTATTTAATACCTAGCGATTTTTGTAAACGAGTAGAATTAGATTATATTTTGAGAAGTATTCATGAAAAAGGTGCTATTTATTGCATGCGTGGGTTGTACGATCATACTCCCGTCGGAGAATATTTAATAAATTTAAGAGGTATGATAGAATATGATCTCTAATAATGATGGCCTTTCAGAAAGGCCATCATTACATTTTAAAGTTTTATAAAATTTATTTTTTCTTCATCTAATTGCCCAAAAAGCTCTTTTAATTGAGTATAAGAATCATATTCTTTTTTAATTTCCGTATATTTGGGCAATAAACTAATAGATATATCATTTGTAGGATACACAATAAAATGCCAAAATTGAATATTCGGTGTTTTCTGAATCTTACCACCTACAAAAACATTTTGTGTATTTTCCCATAGCATTATTGCTTCTATTGGAATGTGTATGATATTAAGTTCGTTTTGTAAATAATTTTGTAACTTTTTATATTTGCAACTATTACCTTTATAAAAATAATATTTTTCTTCTACGCTTTGATGCTCATCAATATAAAAATATTGTATATTGTTTTGCTCCAAATCAAATAAAAATA
>CAZIZB010000061.1:0-4585 GCA_964543635.1 uncultured Opitutales bacterium
ATAAAGGATTGTCTGCAATTGGAATTGATATTGATGAAAAGCGCATTAAAGAATTGTGGAATGGAAAGAATAAGATTTCTAAATTGGACGTTTCTTTGTTTCCTCAATACATAGAAAGCCATAAATTAATGCTTTCTAGCAAGTTTGAAGTATTAAAAGAGGCTGAAGCTATTATTATTTGTTTGCCAACACCATTGACGAAACAACACACGCCAGATTTATCTTATATTGAGTCGAGTGTAAAATCGATAGCTGAAAACGCTTCCAAAGGTGTTTTGGTAATGCTTGAGTCAACAACGTATCCGGGCACTACAGTCGAAGTGATGTTGCCAGTTCTAGAAAAGGCTTTCGGTACAGTTGGTGTTGATTTTTATTTGGGATATTCACCTGAACGAGAAGATCCAGGAAATCCTTTGTCAGATTTTGACAATGTTCCGAAGGTTATCAGTGGTGTAACTGAGGAATGTAAAAATAAAGCAATTAAGTTATATTCAAAATTTGTAGAAACATTAGTACCTGTTTCTTCTTGTTCTACTGCTGAAATGGTAAAGATTTGGGAGAATACTTTTAGAGCCATTAATATCTCTGCGGTCAATGAATTAAAAATGATTTGTGATCGTATGGGAATTGATGTTTGGGAAGTAATTAATGCTGCAAAGACCAAACCTTATGGCTTTACCCCCTTTTATCCTGGGCCAGGTATGGGAGGACATTGTATTCCCGTTGATCCATTTTATTTAACATGGAAGGCTAAAGAATATGAAATGCATACGCGCTTTATTGAATTAGCGGGAGAAATTAATTTTCGTATGCATGGGTATGTGGTTGAAAAGGTTGTTCAAGCACTTAATGAACAGAAGAAATCTGCAAATGGTTCTAAGGTTTTAGTGTTTGGATTAGCTTACAAAGCCAATATTAGTGATATGCGCGAATCACCTGCATTTCCGATTATAGAACGATTACAACGCTTGGGAATGGAAGTGGATTATTATGATCCTTATGTTCCGGAAATTCCAACTTCACGACATTTTTCATATTTAGCAGGAAAAAAATGCGTTGAATTGTCAGAAGATGTTTTAAAAACTTACGATATTTGTCTGTTATTAACTTTACATTCTAATGTGCCTTACGAACAAATTGCTAAGACTGCAAATTGTATTGTTGATACGCGTAATTGCATGGAAAATTATGTTGCAAATTGTAAGGTTTATAAAGCATAAATCATGAAGAATGTTGCTGTTGTTGGTTGTGGTTATTGGGGGAAAAATTTAGTTCGCAATTTTTATGAATTAGGTGCTTTAAATGCTGTTTGTGATCCTGTAGAAGCTGTAGCAGAAAACTTTTCAAAACTTTACGATATTCCTGCTAAATCTTGGGCGGAAATTTTAAGCAGTGATTTGATAAAAGGTGTGGTTTTAGCAGTTCCTGCTCCTTTGCATGCTCAATTATGTTGTGAAGCTATAAAGGCAGGTAAAGATGTTTATGTTGAAAAACCACTTGCGCTTACAGAAGCTGAAGGAGAAACAATAAAATCTGTTTTATCAAACACTTCTCAAATTTTACTTGTAGGTCATCTATTACAATATCATCCTGCTATAGAAAAAATTAAGGAACTCATAGCTAGCGGTACGATAGGAACTTTAAAGTATATTCGTTCGCATCGTTTTAATATGGGGAAAATACGGCATGAAGAAAATGTATTATGGAGTTTTGCTCCTCATGATTTTTCTGTCGTACATAGCCTAGCCAATTCATCCGTAAAGTCATTACATGCTTATAAGCAGTGTTTGTTTAATGATACCATTGCAGATCGAGTTGATGTAAATATCGTATTTGAATCTGGTGTACAGGTGGAAGTATGTGTTTCTTGGGTACATCCGTTTAAAGAGCAAAAATTAGTAATTGGCGGTGAAAAAGCTATGTTGGTTTTTGATGATACGCTTCCCTTGGAGGAAAAACTAAAATTGTATCGTCATAATTATGCTAGAAATGGGAAAATAATTATTACAGAAAAAGCAGAACCTGAAGCTATTGTTTTACCATCTGTAGAGCCGTTAAAATCCGAATGTCAGCATTTTATCGATTGTATGAGCTCTCGTCAACAACCTCGAACCAATATTGATGAAGGTATGGCGGTTGTCCATATGTTACAATTAGCTCAAAAAAATTTAGAGAAATGAGAGATTTTTTTGTACATGAAAGTTCTTATATTGATGAAGGATGTTCTATAGGTAAAGGAACAAAAATTTGGCATTTTTCTCATGTTTTATCAGGGGTAAAAATAGGTGACAATTGCATCATTAGTCAGAACGTTATGATTGGACCTGATGTTGTAGTTGGTAATAATTGCAAAATTCAAAATAATGTTTCCTTGTATAAGGGAATTATTTTGGAAGATGATGTTTTTTGTAGACCTTCTTGTGTTTTTACAAATGTGTACAATCCTAGGGCTTCTGTAGAGCGTAAAGATGAATTTTTGCTTACGCGTGTAAAAAAAGGTGCTACTATAGGTGCCAATGCTACCATTGTTTGTGGGGTAAGCTTGGGTAGCTATTGCTTTATTGGTGCAGGTAGTGTTGTTACTAAAAATGTTCCTGCCTTTGCTTGTGTGGTTGGAAATCCGTCACATTTTATTGGTTGGCGTTGTAAATGTGGAGAAAAGTTATCCGAAGAATTTTATTGTAATCGTTGTAAATCTAAGTACTTTCTTAATCAAGATAAATTGGACGAGGCGAAATGAAAATACCTTTTATTAATTTAGATAGGCAATACCGGTTGTATAAAGAAAAATTTGATCATGCAATTCATGCGGTTTTGGAACATGGACAATATATTAGCGGTCCAGAAGTTAAAACATTTGAAGAACAATTAGAAACTTTTTTAGGCGTAAAACATGCCATAGGTTGTGCTAATGGAACGGATGCCTTAGTTTTGTCACTAAAAGCATTAGGAGTGCAACAAAACGAAGTTGTTTTTGTTCCCAGTTTTACGTTTGCAGCAACTGCAGAAGCGGTTGCTTACTGTGGAGGAATTCCATTTTTTGTAGATTGTAATTCAGATACTTACAATTTAGATATAAATAGTTTGAAAGCTGCTATCTATGAAGCAAAACAGCAATCTTTAAAAATGGTTGGTGTTATTGCAGTAGATTTATTTGGATTAGCTGCAGATTATACAAACATTAATGAACTTGCTAAAGAAAACAATTTATGGGTGATGTCCGATTGTGCTCAAGGTTTTGGGTCTACTCATAAGGGTAAACAAGTTTGTTCTTGTCAGGATTGTTTGATTGCAACAACAAGTTTTTTCCCTGCAAAGCCTTTAGGTTGTTACGGTGATGGCGGTGCTATTTTTACGAATGATGATGAAATTGCTTCCTTAATACGGAGTTTGCATATTCATGGAAAAGGGGCCGAAAAATACGACAATGTACGTGTAGGTCAAAATAGTCGCTTAGATACAATACAGGCAGCCATTTTGATTGAAAAGTTAAAGTTATTTCCTGAGGAAGTTATTTTGCGAAACCAAATAGCAAAACGCTATAATGAGGCCTTTGCATCTTCTTATAAAACGCCCGTAATGCCTAAGGATGACACTTGTGTTTGGGCACAATACACATTGCAAGCCAAAGATGAAGCCGATAGGGAAAAAGCCATGTTGAAATTTAAAGAGCGTGGAATTCCAACAAACATTTATTATCCCAAACCTTTACATCAACAAACGGCTTATAATCGCTTCCCTCACGCGAGTGATATGTCTGCGAGTGAGCAAGCTTCTCAATCAGTATTTAGTTTACCTATTTCTCCTTATTTATCAGGTGAAGAAGTAGAATTTATTTGCGGTTAAAATGAATTTATTACAAAAAGTTTTTGTCGTTGCTTATGATTGTCCTCATAGGAAAACATATGATGTATTAACTTTATTGAAGGCCTTAGGGTATAAGAATGTAACTGTTTTTACAAGTCCAATGACTTACAAAAAAACGTTTATTCCTTTGCTTCAACACAGGCCAAACACGATTCATTTTATAGATACAAAAACATTATGTGATCATTTAGATTATCGTTGTGAAGGTTTAGAACACTTGAAGGATTTAATGCTTTTTGTTAAGGATGTTGAAGATGCTCCTGTTCTAATTGCAGGAGCTGGATTGCTTCCTAATGAATTATTAAATAAAATAAATTTTATTAATGTACATCCTGGATATTTGCCATATGCAAGAGGTTTGGATGCATTTAAATGGAGTCTTTTAAAGAATTTACCTATTGGTGTTACTACTCATTTATTAGGACAAGAAGTAGATTCAGGGACTTTGATTCATCGTTTAAGAATATTTCCCCAAAAAAATGATACGTTTCATAGTTTGGCTTATAAAGTTTATGAGGAAGAAATTAATTTGCTTGTAAAATCTATTGAGTTATATAAAAATGCTAAGGAAATTATACAACCATTGGATGCGTTTCCTGCACATAAACGTATGTCAAATGAACTTGAAAAAACTTTAGATGTAACATTAAAAACATATTATTGCGATGAAAATTTGTACAATTGTTGGGAATAGGCCTCAGTTTATTAAAGAAGCACC
>CAZIZB010000062.1:0-4547 GCA_964543635.1 uncultured Opitutales bacterium
TAATAATGAAAAAGGATATTGTTTTGTAACAAATAAAGTTTTGTGTGATTGGTTTGGTTTTGGAATAACCAAAATACAAGAAGCTATTAAAAACTTAAAAGATAATGGTTATATAACTGTAACGATTATTCGAGATGAAAAAAACCAAGTTATTGAACGGCAAATTCGTGTTGTCAATCCAACCGGAAAAACACAGCCAACAGAAACACCTAGTCATCCGGGTGACCCCTCCCCCGCAATTCCGGGTATATATATAAATAATAAATATTATAATAATAACCCCCTTATATCCCCCTTAGGGGGAAAGGCTAAAACAAGTTTAGCCGAGAGAGTATTGCAAATAGAAAAAATATTTGAAGAAAAAATTTGGAACGTAGGAATCCACAAAAAAGATCGTAAAGATTTAGCACTCAAATATTGTATTTCCATTGTAACAAGTGGAGAAGCAACTATAGAGCAATTAGCCAGTTATTGGGAAAAGTACCAGCAAAACCTCAGAAACACTCAGCAATCCTATTCGGTTCTTCCAAAATCATTTTTTTCTCCTAAGGAAAAGTTGTGGAAAGAATGGATTCATAGAGAACCAGAATTACAAAAATCCGATGCTTCCAATACAAAGCACATGCACCAACCAAGTTATTGGCGAGAACGGTTACGCATAGCCATTCGTCAAGGTTTGGTAGACAACCAAGAATCAGAGATAAGCGAATGGAAGTATTTGCAGCGAAGTACCAAGCAAGCGTTAGAGACGATAGATATCGACGCTATTCACCAGAAAGAAAAAGAGAAAGAACTGCAGAAACTATACGAACTCAATTGTGTTGCAAATATAAACCCTTACACGTGGCGAAACATGGCCTTGCAGCACTTTTCGGAAGAAGAGCTTGGTTTTAGGGATTTGGATGATTATAACGTTCCCAACACGCCGTATTACAAAGTTTGGCAATGGCTTGTCCGCTATGGTGAATCCCTAAAAAAGCCTGACATCCATCATCTGCCTATTAAAAACAAAATTCAACTTTATCAGCATTGGGGCAAAACCTTTAAACGAAACGAGTAAAAGAACAGCATTATTTTAGACATCCTGCAAAAGTCGAAAATGGAGGTAAAGTGGAGTCGTAGTGGTGAATTTTGGAAAAACTAAAATGCGACATTTCTTAGAATCTTTCTAGCTTTTTTAATTTTCCTCAAAAACGATTTCCCATAAAAATTTTAGGTTTTAGACTTTTGCAGGAACCCTTTTGTATGTTTAGAACAATAATTTTTTGTCTTGTTGGACCCATTATCACGATTGAATTGCCTTGAGTTTTCAGGAGTTTAAAACAGTAAAATACTGTTTATAACTGTTATTAACACTATAAAACCTCAATGGTTGTTAAGTTGAATGGAATTATCACTTAAAATATATGATATTTACAAGAATATCTATAACTATATTCCATCATTAAAAACTTTCATTGTATCATTTTCATGATATTGTTTTACTAAATTTAATACTTGATTTGCTTCCTTAGTAGTGTCTTCATATTTGTCTTTTTGCCAAGCTTCTTCTGCAATTGTGTTAAGATTTTCCAAAACAACAAGTTGATTTTTCATTTTTTCTTTATAAATAAATTTAAAAAGATCTTTGTTTTCTTTACACCAATTAAATGCTTTGCTTAAGTCGTATGGGAAACGAACAATATTCTCATGAGCATCAGTAAATTCTTTTATGTAATCATATTCACAGACAATACGTTCACCATTTTCCAATTTTTCAAAACCAAACAAATTATTCATATCATCTAATTGACTAATTTCAAAAAATTTAGAAATCGAATTAACAACATTTTCATCGTTTATATATTTTTTTGAAATTTCATTAATATCATCACCTGGTTTTACACAAGAAGTTTCTGTACCTTTTAATCTTGATATGGCATGAAAAATCTCATGTCCCATTAAATAAGCCTCGATTTCTTCAGGAGATTTATAGGTGAAATCGATTTTTTTGATTTCAGGTGTTGAATTTTGAGAACCAAAAACTAAAATTTTAAAAGTTTTTTGTACATTTGCTTTTGGTGCTTTTTTATATTCTATTCTGAATGGAACTCGATTTGAAATTATTGCAAGACCATCTTCTGGCAATGTTACACAAGGCAATACTAATTTTGATGGAAGAGTTTCCGGCAATGTAAAAACGACTGTTTTTTTACCATCACTACCATCTTGCACGTCACACATATACTCATTTCCTTTTTTGAAATGTATAGTGCTACCTTTTAATGCCTCATTTAATTGCCTAAGTTGTGTTTTGCCACAATCAAAGATATCAATCATATTAAAGATATTTTCAATTCGGTCTACAGCAATACCATCAGTAGTATAATTAAAAGTTAGGTTGCCTACCGATATAGAAGATATAGGTACATCTAAATTTGAAGTTTGTATGTCGGTTAAAAAAGAATCATTTTGCTTTTGGCAGCAAGAAAACATATTAAGAAGTTTATCAAAAATACTCATGTTTAATCCCTTAAATTGAATTTCAAAATTATTTTAATATTCTATTATTTAGAACTTATGGAACTTCGTTTTAATATAACTAAAAAATTATTTAATATTAAATTTTGATATGTACCTTTAAACAAGGGTCCCAAGAAGGAACCAATTAAACGAAAAATTAAAATCATTGTGTATAACTATAAATCGGTTCTTTTTGCAAAAATTTAAGGAAGTTTTTATTGACGATATAAATTTTTTATGATCTTCAAAAGTTTATGAAAATGTTTGTACAAGTTATATTTTTGTGGATGATTTCTACTGTAAGTGTTCCCATAAATGCTTATCAATTAATCCTTCCTGAAGATATAATGAAATGTTTAGAAAAACAAGCGATTTCGTTTAATATTTTAGTTGGAGCGACAGAAAAAAATATTTTATTGGCAACAAATCAAAAAGGCAAAATATTTATTGATACTTACAAAAAGCTTTTAAATCAAGAAAATTTATCGCCTAAACCTATTTCAGAAGAAATTTTGCCAGAATTAAATAATTTTATTACTAATAAAGTCAATTATTATAATTTAGATGGCGAAAAACAATCTAATTGGATTGCTTACAATAGGGCAGAAGTTGCTTATTACATTTACTTTGTTGTTATCTATAAATTAGAAGTAAATAAAACTATGTTACTTTTTATTTACACTAGTCTCCACAAATTATTCACAAACTTGCAAAAACCAAGTTATGTTGAAAAAATAGTTTTACTAGTTAAGAAAAGTTTCGAGTAGAAAACCTTAGTTTTTACAGTAAATTGACAATAGGTACAGCTTGAAAATGAGTACCAAAAGGAATTACTGTTTTACCGGTATAAAGAACAATACCTTTATCAAATAAATGAGGATCTTCTTTTTGTAATTGTTGCATGTTATCGAAATCATGAGCGGTTACTGTGGAAGAAAATTTCACTTCAATCGCGATTTTTCGTTGGTTGCGCTCTAAAAGGAAATCAATTTCTTTTCCTGAATGCGTGCGATAGAAATAGAGATTCGTTGATTCTTGAGCCCAACTTATATGCTTTTTCAACTCACAATGGACTAGATTTTCAAACAAAACACCATTAGTATGGTTTTGTGCACTAGCAATGGTTTCGTGTGATTTACCGAGAAGATACGTTAGTAATCCTGTATCGAGAAAAAACAATTTGGGTGTTTTAACAATACGCGCATCTAATGTTTTATTCCAAGGTAATAGCCGTTGCACTAAAAAGATGGCTTCAAGTAAACTAAAATAGCGTTGAACGGTTGTGTTTTTTACACCACTTAATCGAGCAATATCAGATAAGTTAAATAAATTGCATGCACGACGAGCGGATAACAACAAAATCTTTTGAATACCTGCTATATCAGAAATAGCTGCAATATCTCTAATATCTCTTTGTATTAAGGTTGTTAAATAGGCTTGAAACCAAGGTGCTATACGCCCCATAGATCTTGTTTGTACTTCTGGATAAGCTCCACGAAACAATAAATTTGCTAAAGTAGGTTTATCGATTTCGCCTTCTTGCCAGGAGGTAGGCGATTCGAAACAGGTATCGACGAAATTTTGAGTACGATTATTAATTTCTGTGGAAGACAAGGGATATTGGTGTAAAATTTCGCAACGTCCCGCCAAAGATTCTGAAATTTTAGGTAAAGTCAACACGTTTGCTGATCCAGATAAAATAAACTGTCCAGGTTTTCTATCTCTATCGATTGCGGCTTTAATGGCCAATAATAATTTTGGAACACGTTGAATTTCGTCCAAAATAAGCGTTTTATTTTTATAATTTTCTAAAAAACCAACAGGATCTGCATCGGCTGCTGCTAAATAGTTCAAGTCATCAAAAGTAATATAATGCGAATCTATGGGGAGTAATTGTTTTAACAACGTCGATTTGCCAACCTGTCGTGCCCCTATCAAAATAACACAAGGGGTATCCTGTAGCGCAATCAACAAATTTTTTAGAATATATCTAGGGTACATGTTTTAAATCTACCCATTTCGTGGGTAAATATCAACCATAAATT
>CAZIZB010000063.1:0-4499 GCA_964543635.1 uncultured Opitutales bacterium
CATGGAAAATTTGCTAGTTTGCACGGATGGAGCTTTTCCTTATACGGAGAGTTGCTTTAAATACGCGGAATGGATTGCCAAGAAGATGGGGGCGAGTTTGGATGTTTTGTATGTATCGGATTCGCACGCATTTGATTTCTCTATGATGGCGGATTTTTCAGGGAGTTTAGGGGCCCAACCGTATCAAAATTTGTACGCTCAACTCAAGGAGGTGGAGCAAGAAAAGGCCAAAGTCGTACAGGAAATGGTTCGTCAGTTTTTTGAAAAAGCGAATTTGGCGGAAAAAGTTCATTTTCATCACGAGACGGGATCTTTGGTGGACTGTTATCAAAAGTATGAAAATAGTGCACGTGGCCTTGATTTAGTAATTTTAGGTAAACGTGGTGAAAATGCCAATTTTGCTACCGAGCACTTAGGATCTAATCTCGAACGTGTTGTTCGTAGCAGTAAACGTCCTTGTTTTGTTGCCTGCAGAGAATACTCTCCTATTCAAAAAGTTGCGCTTGCTTATGACGACAGCCCAAGTGTTCGACACGCTATTCAATTCCTCATTCGTTCGCCTTTATTCAAAGATACGGAGCTTAATCTTATCGCGATTCATGAGGACGATGAAACGGTTCCAGAAAGCGTATTGGAGTCTTTAGCCACAACCGCAGAAACCCTTCAAGATGCGGGTTGTAAAGTAAAAACGACGGTTGTTCAAGATGAAGTCAGTGATGGGGTTACCCATTATATCACCGATAACAAAATCGACTTGTTGATCATGGGAGCTTACGGGCATAGCGTCATCCGGCATTTGCTCATCGGAAGTATTACGACCGATTTAATTCGTCGTTGTAAAACTTCTGTCTTGTTATTTCGTTAATCTTTGTTACAGTTTGTTTTATGAGCCTTATTTTAGATATATTTGGTAGGGAAATTTTAGATTCTCGTGGTAATCCAACCATCGAAGTGGATGTTACGCTTGAAGATGGTACGATCGGTCGTGCCGCTGTTCCTTCGGGAGCCAGTACCGGCATCAATGAAGCTTTGGAATTGCGTGATGGCGGCCTCGAAAACCTCGATGAAGCTGTACGTCGCCGTTATAATGGCAAGGGCGTTTTGCAAGCAGTTGAAAACATTAATACGGAAATTGCGGCTACTTTGGAAGATTTTGATGCCTTGGATCAAGGAGCTGTTGATCGTGCCATGATTGAATTGGATGGTACAGAAAACAAGTCTCGCCTCGGTGCAAACGCTATTTTAGGGGTTTCTTTGGCCATCGCAAATGCTGCTGCAAAATATTTAGACATGCCGCTTTATCGCTACCTCGGAGGTGTTAATGCACGTACTTTGCCCGTTCCTATGATGAATATCATGAACGGTGGAGCCCACTCCGATGCACCTGTCGATATTCAAGAATTCATGATTGCTCCTATCGGTGCACCTTGCTTCCATGAAGCTTTGCGTATGGGTACAGAAGTCTTCCATGCCCTTAAGTCGATCATCAAGGCTACAGGACGTTCGACAGCGGTTGGGGACGAAGGTGGTTTTGCTCCTGAATTAAAAGGCAATGAAGAGGCTTTAGAATTGATCGCAAAGGCGGTTGAAAAGGCGGGTTATAAACTTGGTAGCGACATCAAAATAGCTCTCGATGTGGCTTCATCCGAATTCTTTGATGAAAAATCCCAACGTTATATCTTCAAAAAGTCCGACGGTTCTCAAAAGACCATTGATGACATGATCGCCTTCTACCAAAAGATGCAAGCGGCTTATTCTTTGTTTTCAATCGAAGATGGTTGCGCCGAAAACGATTGGGACGGTTGGAAAAAACTCACCCAAGCCATGGGACACAATACCCAGCTTGTTGGCGATGATTTATTCGTAACAAACGAAAAATTCCTCCGCAAGGGTATTGCTGAAAAAGCAGGTAACGCCATCTTGATTAAACTCAATCAAATCGGTACATTGACGGAAACCTTAAATGTTATCGAATTGGCAAAGCGTTCCGGCTATAATTGCGTCGTATCGCACCGTTCTGGAGAAACCGAAGACACAACTTTGGCAGACTTGGCGGTTGCAACGAATGCAGGCCAAATCAAGACCGGATCCTTGAGCCGTACCGATCGTATTTGTAAATATAATCGTTTGTTGCGCATTGAGGAAGAGCTCGATGAACAAGCGGTTTATGGGTTAAGGTAACATTATGGATGAATTGGGGATGGAGCAGACAGCAAGTGTTGGCGCACGACTGAAGTTCTTAGCGCTCGGTAGTGCTGCTTGCCGCGTCCTCAATCACTTTTTTAACACTCAAACCTATGTTGCCGATTTGTGCTTGGCCGTAGATACTGATTTGCGCTGCTTGGAACAACTCAATTCTACCCTTCCCAAGTACTGCTTCGCGAAAAAACATTTTCGTGGCTTAAGTTCAGGTGGAGATGAAGCACTCGTAAAAGAGGTTTTGGGTAAAGAAGATGCTTGTATCCAAGCCTTTTGTCAAAAAACCGATGTACTCATTATTTTAGTCGGTTTAAGTGGCGGAACGGGTAGCGGAGCGTTATTAGCAACGGTACAAATGGCTTTAAGAGCCGGTACGTTTGTCTTAATCATTCCTATACTTCCGTTTACCTTTGAGGGGAAAAACAAAAGCATTCGTGCACGTAATCAAGTAAATGCGTTACAATCATTCGCCGATTTGGTCGTTCCTTTCTATAACGATATCTTATTTCAAACCTTACCCGAATCAGCAACTGTAAAAGAAGCTTTTCAAGAAGGCGACAAGCTAATTTCTCAGATTATGTGTGCGTTTGCGAATAGCTTAAATCGAGTCGAATCAGGTGCCTTTGCAACAAATTTAAATGAATTTGCACGGCATTTTTCTGAAAAGCCGGATATTGTCTTTTGGGGACTCGGTAAGGCAAGCGGAGAAAATGCTTTAAACCAAGCTCTGAAAAAAGTTTTTGAATGCACGCCTTTGAAAACACAGGGTTCAGATGCACCTGCACAACGCGCTTTTGTTGCAGTACATTCTAGTAATGAAATCCCTTTGAGTGATCTAAAAAACTTAAATTACGAAATACAAAGCTTTTTAGGTGTTCCCGAAATTCAATTTCTCAACAGCTGTAATACCTCTTTAAATGATTCTCAAGAAGTTGAGCTGTTTTTACTTATCTCCTCAACGAAAAAGAACATCAAAACCGTTCGCTATCGTAAAGGGAAAAAACAAGCCGCTCCAGCAGCACATGTACAAACCCAATTCGACTTTGAAGAACAAGCCAACGAATCCTATTGGGATACGCCCACCTATTTGCGTATGGGCCTTAAACTCGACGCATGAAGGCAAAAGGCTTTACTTTATTAGAACTACTACTAAGTCTTTCTATTCTTTCAATTGGTTTTTTAGCGTTTTCCTCCTGTCTAGAATCCCAAAAACAACAAAAACGCAACTTACAAATCTACCAATCACTTTATCCTTTTATCGAAGCCTTTCAGTGGTTTTTTCACACTTACGACGATCTCGACGAAACCATTGAAGGTACTTGGTTAGGATACCAAACGGAAACGGGAAAACGAACGTTTTTAAAACAATCCCAGGCCAATTCTTCTCTTCCTACCCATTCCTTTAAAATAGAAGTAGCTGCAGAAAATTCGTTTTACAAAATTAGCTTTTACGACAAAACAACAAAACCGTTAGCCAATTTTTATTGGGCCAAAGAAGAACTTTAACTTATCTGTTTATTTCACCTAGATCGAGCAGGTTGAAATTGAGTTCGCAACTTGCTTCAAAGGATAAGTTTTTTAGCTCAAATTGTATTGCTTTCGCATGCAAATACAAACGATCTACTTTTAACTGACGATTAAGATTAAAATCTCCATACGTTTTATCGCCCAGAATAGGAAAACGATGATAGGCACATTGAGTGCGTAATTGGTGTGTTCGTCCCGTCAACGGATGTAATTCAAGTGCACTTAAGGCTCTTCCTTTTAGCGAAAAGGTATGTAAACAGTTTATCTTTGTTTGGGCCATAATCCCCCTATTTGAAGTATTGCATTGCGTACGCAACTTTTGCTGCTCCTTACGGATCGATAAAAAATCCTTCCAAACAACTTTCTGGGTTGGAAATCGCCCTTTTACAAGCGCACAATAGGTTTTCCTTACCGCATGGGACTTAAATAAAGCACGAACCTCCTGAGCAACCGAAGGATCTGTTGCTAAAAGCAAAACACCAGAAGTAGGACCGTCCAAACGATTCAGCAAATACACCCATTCATTTCCTATTTTGTAGGCTTCTTTCGCAAAATCATAAGGGGCTTGCACCACACTTTGCTTAAACTTATCTGAAGTATTAGGATGCGAAAGTAATCCACAAGGCTTATCAATCGCCAGAATTCCCTTCGATGCTTTTATAAATTTTACAGAAGTATGCCATGGAATGTCTTCCTTCATAGATGTTCTATTATCTCAATAAATCTGTCCGGTTTTAGCAAGATCGTTTTGGAACTTTAGAAAAATCCCAAAT
>CAZIZB010000064.1:0-4498 GCA_964543635.1 uncultured Opitutales bacterium
AGCGTTAAAAGAGAATAAAATGAAGAAAAATTTGCAAATCGGCATGAAAGCTGCTAATAGGGAAAGATAAGCAATAAAGTTATGTGTGGTATGCAAATCAGTGGTTTAGTAAATGAGAACATACAATTAGCAGGTTCGATCGGAGAAAAACCACCTGTACAGCAAAACCAGAATCCTGTAATATTTTCCAGAGGTGTAGACGTAGGCCAAGCATTAAGCATGTCGGCAGCGCATAGCAATATCGCGAGACTTGTTACAAAAAGTGAAAATGGAGCTACAGGTATTGGGACTATTATAAATAAAGAAGGAGGGAAATTTGCTGAAGATATAACGCTTTCCAGTGCGTTAGAGAAATTAAAGAGTGCGCAGGATTATAACGAGGGTATGAAAGCGGTTGTTTTATCTTCTATCGAAAAAGCATCAAGCAATGAAGACAAAATAGCTGTATTAGAAAAAGGATTAGCGTTTTTAGAAACCGAAAAGAAATTGAGTGAATGTGTTCAATCCGGAAAAATGGGGCTTGATGAAGCTAAAACATTGCTTGCAAAAAGTTTGGATTTTGGTTGCAGCAAAGATTTTTCCTTGGAAAAACTAAACGAATTTAATGAGTTTTCAATGAATGAGCAAGATGGAAGCACTATCCAACAAAAAGCTTCAGAGGTATTTGGTACTGAAGTAAGTACTGTAAGTAGCCCTGTAAACAATAATCAAACTCAGCCACAAAGTACAACTCAACCTCCAAAAGATCAGAAGGTAGCGCCAGAAAAAACAAATCATTCATCTATTTCAAAAACAATAGATACTAAAGTGTTTAATGAATCAGAACATGGAGAGGCGTTTAAAGAAGTTGTTGCAGCACCACACCAGCAACAATCAGAGCCTGAATCGTCTTTGTTACCTATGGATAATCCACAACTAAAAGTAGTAAACCCATCTGTTATGGAATTGATAAGTGGTAACCTAATTGAGGGTTTGGAAGTTCCTTCTTCTGTGGAAAAAGAAGATAATGAAGGTAACAATGGAAATGATTCGCAAAGCGTTAACAATGAAACTGCAACATTTGGGATAAATGAATCTGCAGAACATGATAATAATGATAATATATCCGATGTAACACATCAAAAAATTACATTTAAAGATAATGAAGAAGCTCAGCAATTTAATGATGAACATTCTGAGGTAAAGTTTTTAGGCCAAGGAAAGAAAGCGAAAGTTGAGCTTTATGAAGGTACAGGACTTGTCAGAAAAGTTTTTACAGGCTCTAGCGATTTTGGAGAAGAGGATGAAATAAATGTTGTTAAAGAAGTGATGGATAATATTAAATTCCTTTCACAAGAAGATCAAGGTTATCTTGAAGCTGTTGCTTTGCCTAAAGGTGTCATTAGTATTTCATCAGAGCAAAATGGTAATAATGGTAATACACAAGCGATTATTTATGAAAAGGCAGAGGGAAAGAATTTTCAAGATGCGACTCTAGAGATAGAATGGGCAATACACGCCTTCAATGTAGTTTTTGGAAAAGCATTTAAGGCTGGAAAAGATGTTTTAGAGGGAAATGCGTTAGTAGATGAAATGCAAAAAGCTTTAAAGGAAACACCAGAAGAAATTCTAAAAACATTTTGTGTGGGTATATCTACACAAGATCAACCTGAAGAAAAAGTAAAAAATGCATTTGAAAAACACATAATACCATTTTTAGCAAAAAAAGAAAAAATTACTTTAGACGATGTAAAGAATATAGGAAATGAATTAAAAAATGATTTTTATTCGAAACAATCAGCTAATATTTGTAAGTCTTTACAAGGGGCGTTTAAAGGTATTGTAGGATTGCATAAAGCTGGATTTATTTATGATGATTTAAAGCCTGATAATATGATGATGGGGCCTCCACCTAAAGTTATTGATTTAGGGGAATGTATTGATATTACGAAAAGCTATGAAGGTAAAACTGCAGCTTCTACAGGCTATACTCCTAATGAAGTTGACAATACTCAAGCATCCGATGTCCATAAAATGGGGCTTTGTGTTGCTCAAACCCTTTTGGGAGAATTTGGAAATGAATTTATAGTATCTCTTACAGGTAGAAATGTATCCGAAGGTATTGCTAGAAATATTCAAAAAAAATTTGATTTTAAGCCAGGGGAAAAAGGAGAGTATATAAATAATCTTTACAATGCCCTCCCTGGATTATTGAAAGAAGAACAATTTAAAGAATATATTCCGAGTGTCTACAGTGATACGCAACTTGAATTTTTAGGAAATCTTATAAAAGATTGTATCAATCCTGAGCTGACACAACGCCCTACATCTGAACAAATGTTGGCTATATTTGAGCGGTTTTCAGCCGAACCTAATGCCCCTGTGCCAAACTATGAATACGTAAAAACCCAAGCCATAAAAGATCATCCAAAAGACTTACCGCCTGTTTTAATGGCAAAGATTTTTAGTAAAGATAAAAAAGAAATGGACCAGGCTTTTAAAGCGCTTGAAAAATTAGTACAGGATGATCCTTCGTATATAAAAACTCCGACTTATGGTCTAGCGATGTTGCGGTATGATCAGAAAAAAATAACAATAACATCAAAATATGGTCAATGGAAAAAAGAAAACAAAGATGCTAATGATCAACTTCTAGATCATGTATGTTTAGAAGGAATGGAGTTGCAAGATGGAAAAGGAATTCCTTTAACACTCCATAAGATGCAACTTTTAAAAGATGCTAATAAAGATGGCGACCAGAATTTTAAAACTAGACCTATGTATGGTTTGTATCTTTTTAAAAAGGGCGAAACTGAGAAATTCCAAACATGGGCTACAAAAAAAGAAAATAATAAAGCTGTTGATAGTGACGCTTTTACAAAATTACAAAATCGAATATGCCTAAAAGGTACATCGAATTATATAGGTAAAGGTATTGGTTTATCTGTAGGTGATATCATGAACTTAGGCGAATGTGATGTCGGTATAAAAAGTACTACAACCTACAAATTAGCAAAAGCGCTCAATGATCAACCTATTCAATTGACTCCAGGAAAAGAACTCGAAGAACTACGAGAACGAGCCTACATCGCCGGCTCTTCGAATCCTCCAGAAAATGGTATTGAGGTTCCTGCAGATGTGTATACAGAGATACACTTCCTTAGTTTTGATGAAGCAAAAAAGCTAGCAACCGAAGTACTAAAACATAACGCGACAACAAGTGTAATAAAAGCGTTGAAAGGAATAGAAAAAAGCCTGGAAAAAAAGGAAAAGCTAGAAACAGAAACAAAGAATTTACAAGATGCAATTGGCACTTTAGGAAAAGAAAAAGGTGAGGACAATGAGATAGTAAAGCAATGTAAGGAACTATTACAGCTAGAAGATATAAAATTAGAAAATATAAAGACCTTAAGAAGTTTTATTCAAAAAAGCGAAGACGGAAGTTTTATTGCTGAAGGTAGTTTTGGTGAAGTTCATAATATTAAAAAAGATGGAAAAACGTATGCAGTAAAAATTGCCAAAAACACGGATGATAAATCAAAAGCAGATTTTGAACAAGAAAAAGCAGCCAATGAATATTTAAAAGCTAATTTATCAGAAAATGAGCGTAAATATTTCGTAGATTATTACGGTGGTTTTGAAATTGATGGAAAGTTTGTCTTTATTACAGAGTTTATAGACAGTCCCGGAAAGGGAAGGTCCGCTAGTTTTGATGGCTACATAAATAATGTTCATAATGATAATGGGTGTACTAAAGAAGATTTCGATACAATGACGAAGTTGTTGCAACAAGGATTTGAAAGAGTTGCAATCGAACAACGTATAGGTTTACTGAATCGTGATATCAAACCCGAAAATTTTATGGTAGGCAAAGATGCCGACGGAAACTTACAACTTAAAGGTATGGATTATGGAACCGCTTGTACGTATACAGGTATTGGAAAACCATCTGAAAAAGGAGTTGGTTCTCCAATGTATATGGCCCCTGAAGTGGTTAATCAAGAAGATTATTCTTTTTCTAGAGATGTTTATTCTATGGGAATTTCTTTGATAGAAGGGGTTTGTGGGGGTGTTTTTTCAAAATCTAAATTTAGGTTTCCTTGGAAAATTGCAGACTATGTTTTACAAGGTAAATTATCGGAAGCACTTAAAAATGGAACGTTTGATGGTTTAGCAAATGATAAAGTAATAACACAAGAACAACTTAACAAGTTAAAGGAAAATCTTGATAATGATGAGCAAAAAATAGGATTTCTTGCAAGTTTGGTAGCTGATTGTACTGCATTTAATCCTCAAGAGCGTATAAGTGCAGGACAAGCAGCGTATTTGCTAAAAAAGTTTAATGAAGGAAATTATGATTATAACGCTGTCAGAAGTGAAGCAATACAAAATCATCCTAAAGCTATTCCAGATCTTATAATGGATAGAATTAATAGCTCAGATTCAGAAATACAAGAACAAGGTGTCAATGCATTGAAATCCCTAGTGTTGGCGGATCCTTCGTATATTGAAACGCAGA
>CAZIZB010000065.1:0-4478 GCA_964543635.1 uncultured Opitutales bacterium
AAAAAAATATTTACATTTTGTTTTAAAAATAATAAAATAATAACATGGATGGTTTAAAGGAAGAGCAAATAGAGTTTTTGTATTTGTTGGCCTATTTGTATATGCAACAATCAAAATTCGATTTGGCGCTTCAACTATTTAGAATTTTACGTTTGCATACTGCTCAAAACATGAAAATTGCTTTGGCTTTAGCATCTTGTTTACACAAAGCAAAGCGATTTGAGGAAGCTCTTAAAGTACTGACTTCTATTGATCATGAAACATTGCCGCATGTACAAAAAGTAGCTTATTTTTACATCAATAGTAAGATTTTGTGGGATTTGAAACAACAAGAAGAATCTCGTAAAATGTTACATCACTATTTAAAATTGAGGCAAGTAAAAGAATGAGTTTTGCAAATAATTTACAACGAGCTGTCGCAAAATATTCACGCTTTAATGACGTTTTTTTAGCGGTATTGGTTGTTGCAGTTATTGCGTTGATGATTATGCCTGTTCCACCGGGCGTTCTCGATACCTTGCTCGCTTTGAATCTTACGATTTCTGTTGTTTTGCTTATGATGGCATTGTACATCCCGAATGTATTGTCATTTTCAACGTTTCCAAGTATGTTGTTGTTTACAACCTTGTTTCGCTTGGCCTTGAACATTACAACAACGCGTATGATTTTGTTACACGCTCATGCGGGTGAAATTATTTTCACTTTCGGAAATTTCGTTGTGGGTGGAAATTTCGTTGTTGGAGCGGTGGTCTTTCTTATTTTGCTTTTGGTCAATTTCTTGGTTATTACGAAAGGTGCTGAGCGTGTTGCTGAAGTTGGAGCTCGTTTTACTTTGGACGCTATGCCAGGTAAGCAGATGAGTATTGACGCTGATATGCGTGCGGGCACAATCGACATGGATGAGGCTAAACGTCGCCGTTCAAATTTGGAAAAAGAAAGCCAGTTGTATGGTGCTTTGGACGGTGCGATGAAATTCGTTAAAGGAGACGCCATTGCAGGACTTATTATTACAGCGATTAATATTGTAGCAGGTATTATTATCGGTGTTACTCAAAAGAATATGGAATTAGGAAAAGCGGTTACAACTTATTCCATTTTAACCATTGGTGATGGTCTTGTTTCTCAAATTCCATCGCTTCTTATCGCGATTACAGCAGGTATTATTGTTACTAAAGTAGGTTCTGACGAAACGGTTTTAGGTCAAGATATCGGATCGCAGTTTTTAGGACAACCAAAAGCTTTACTTTTAGGGGGTGTCATGGTCGTCGGAATGATGTTGATGCCAGGATTTCCTAAATTACCATTCCTTGTACTTGCTGTCTGTATTATAAGCATCGGATACGCACTCAATAATTCCAAATCGACCAAGCGAAAAGCTGCAGCAAGTGGGCCTACGAAAGTTCAACATAAAGCCCCTGAAGTTTCTCATGAAGCTAGCGAAGATTCGGAATCGGATAAATTTTCTGTTGCAACTCCACTTTTATTAGATGTAGAAAGATCGATTGAAGACAGTATTGAACCGGATGTTTTGAATGAGCAATTGATTCAAGTTCGACGAGCCCTTTACCACGATTTGGGTGTACCTTTCCCTGGAATTCATTTGCGCTTTAATAGTGCACTTCCTCAAAATTCTTATCGGATATTGATCAATGAAGTACCGATTTCTCGCGGTAAGCTTTTGCCTAAACATGTTATTGCTCGTGAAACCAAAGAAAATTTGGAGATGTTAGGTGTTCATTACGTAGAAGAAGAAAACATTTTACCGCACTTGCCTTCGTTGTGGGTTCCTGAAAGCGAAATTGAATTACTTAATGGGGCTAATGTGGCCTATATGAGAACTCCTCAAATTTTAACACACCATTTATCTTATGTTTTGAAACGTTATTCAAGCGAATTTCTAGGAATCCAAGAATGTAAGTTCTTGTTGGAAAACATGGAACAAGATTACCCAGAAATTATCAAAGAAGTGCAACGTGTATTGCCGATTCAGAAAATTACGGATATTTTCCAACGTTTGGTGCAGGAAGAAATCTCTATTCGCAATCTAAGAAGTATTTTCCAGTGTCTCATTGACTGGGGGCAAAAAGAAAAAGAGCCTGTTTTATTAGCGGATTACGTTCGCTCAACACTCCGCCGCTATATCAGCTATAAATTTAGTGCAGGTAGCAATGTACTTTCGGTTTATTTATTGGATCCAAAAATTGAAGAAATGGTCCGTAAAGCCATTCGTCAAACCTCTGCAGGAAGTTACTTGGCCTTAGATCCTCCGAGTGCTAAAAAGGTTGTAAAGGCAGTCAAAGATGAAGTAGGTGACTTAAATCGCCTTGAAACGCGTCCTGTATTGCTTACGTCAATGGATATTCGACGTTATGTCCGTAAGCTTATCGAGATGGAAGTTTATGAATTACCTGTTCTTTCTCACCAGGAATTAACAGAGGAAATCACCATTAGACCTCTTGGTAGGATCCATTTGTAAAACTTTTAGATAGGGAAAAACACCCCATTTATTTAGATATTTTTTTAGGGACACGTTCTAGTTTTAACATATTACGATAATGACGTAAGATGGCATGACCATACGTGTCACGTTTTTTTTGGGCCATTTTCAAAGTTTTATACCTTTTAGTATCGAAGCCGGGATAAGCCCAACAACCTGCGAGATCTTCGACACAAGGTGCACAACCTCTTTTGACCTTAACAAACCGCGGATCAATACAGGCATAGTTTAAACTTTTATGAGAAGCATAAGCCTTAAGGTGTTGAATTTGAGCACGAATACCCTCTCTTGGAAATTTAAAAGCATATCCTTTTTCGCCATTTCCCACAGCCCCAATACCTGCAAAATTATTTTGTTCGGGTAAAACATCACCTCCAAATTTAAAAAATCCGGTTTCATGTAAGCTTTGTGCAAAAGCAATGTCCCCTTTTACACCTTCTTTTTTCCCTTCTTCGAGGTAGAGTCGTGGGAGTTCCAAAAATTTTTTATTTATTTTGGGATTTTGTTGCTTCAAGTAGGAACGCATTTGGTGTTCCGAACAACGTGAATGGCCCATAATTCTTGTTTTTGCAAAAACTTTAGGTAAAAGTGCACTTATTAAACAAACGGCAAGAGTGATTTTTAGGTTTAATTTCGGCATACTATTAAGGTAAGAAGGCTCGTTTTAAATACAAGCTTATTTTGGCATAAACTTTGCTTAAACTATTTATGATGAAACTTAAGCTTGAGCCTAATATTCTTGTTCCCAAATACTCTCAGGAGGGCGTATTTGATGAAGTTATAGATCAAGCAAAGGTTAAAATCTCTCAATGCCTTTTAACTCCTCACTTGAAGTTGCGTTCATCAACTCAAGTCCCGGAAGAAAAGAGCGAGAATAGTAAGGGGTTCTTCAATACAAATCCGTCAAATGTTTTCATAGGTAAATTCTCATGTTTGACACGAAAAAGCTTGGATTTTTCGGGCAAAAAAAAGGCATTATTAATACCCGCTTATAGTTTGTTTTCTCAGGAAAGGCTTTATCTTATTTTCCCTTTCCTGCCTTTGTTTAAGCAAGGTTCAAGTTTAAGTTCATCGATAGTTATAAATCCAAATACAAATTAATATGTCTTATCCACTTGCATTTTTATTTTTGTTACTCTACTTGCTGATGTGCCAAATCCTACCGTTAAAAGCGGAGGTTAAAAGAGGTTATTTAGAGCACAATCCGCAACAGAATAAGATTTTTAGAGATAATTTCGATAAAAACACAATCGATACGTCATCACAAACGAAGGGAAGCTATGAATAAAAGAAAGAAGCATGTATTTAATTTTGAGCAGTTGGCAGAAGCTTTTCGTAAGGAAATCGAAGAATATGGTGCGCTTTTGATCCTTATTTATGAACAACAAAACTGTTTGGCGGAACACAATCCGATTTCGTTGTTGAAAGCGACATCAAAGATCGAAGCACAATTACCTGCGAACCAGCTTGCCACGGCAGATCGAATGGCTTTTATGCAGCAATTAGCAGAATTACATGGATGCGAAGAAATACAACTCAACGAACTTCAAAATTTTGTTCCTGAAGAAGTAAAATCACTCTTCAAAGCTCTTGTCGATGAAATTGTTGCGTTACGCTCACGCATCAAAAGCAAGACACAAGTTCAGCAAAAATTGCTAGGGCAAGCACAAATGATCAACTCCTCTGTGCTTCAGCAAGTTTTTCCAGGGAAAAATGGCCATCAAGCCATGCTCTCAAAAATCCGTGAAATCTTATGAAACAAACCATTTACACTCAACCGAAAGGACACCATGCTCGTACTCAGTAGAAAGTTAGATGAATCCATTATCGTTGTTTCTCCAAGTGGGGAAATAATGGAAATTAAAATCACAAAAATCGAAGAAAACCGCACCAAAGTCGGTATTGAAGCCCCTTCAAGCTTCAAAATTTTCCGTAAAGAAGTCTTTGATTCAATTAATGAGGAATAGAGAGGGATGATATG